>NZ_JBYSWK010000024.1:29447-61050 GCF_058781025.1 Heyndrickxia sp. FW510-T9
CTTGCTACGAAAAAGAAGCTCCAGGATTGTAATTCATGTTGATCTTTGTACTGATTTGCACCACCATCAGCTCTCTTGAACAGGGAGATCATCCACTACTCGTTTCCTTTCAATGCCGAACGTATAATTATTATGTTTCACATTATATAATCATTTAAGAAGATATGTCAACAATCTTTTTTTTAAAATGAACAAAATCCATTTTCAAGATATAGCTTAGAAACTTATGTACCCGCATATTCCGCTATATACTCCATTCAAAATAAAAGTTTGTGGAAGCACTTTTAGCATAGCAAAATATATTTTCTGCAAAATCTTATTAACAAAAATTTTTTGAATCCTTTACTTACCGTACCATCATATCCTTCCTTTTCGAAGAACTGATGTGCTCTTTGACGTTTTGAATTACTTAATAACATAATTCTATGGCAATCTATTGATTTACAATATTCTTCAACGTAACGTAAAAGTTTTTGTCCTATTTTCTTATTTCGATGGCTTTCATGTACTATGATGTTTTCAACTACTCCATAAGGTCTTAGTCCATGCAAAGCCTGTAGACATATATTCAGTGTTAGTGTCCCTATTATTTCTCCATCTTCTTCATATACAAGCAAAAAGTTGTTATGGTCCTTTTTAATTTTGTTAATTTGTTCTTCTAGAACGTTCATTTTCTTGCTATTTGGTACTAACATTTTGTACATTTTGTACAGTTTGTAAATTTGAACAGTATCTGTACCATCAGCTTCACGAATCAAAACAAACGACCCTTCCCCTTATCATTTTCGTTTATAATAATTTATTCTTTTTGAAATTTTACTTTTTCCTTTTTAAACCAACTCACTCGTTTAGTTTAATAAATAGGCATTGTTAAATAGTACTGTTGTTTTCCCATATTCCTTTAAAGTCCCCCTTTAATGGAATAACTGTAAAGATAATGAAGCATTTTTAAAAACTACGTTTCCCTGCCCAAGCTCCTTGCATTTTACTTAGGAATACAATTTGTCCAATATGATATGCGTCGTGCATTACTAAACTCTTCAGTTCAAGCACTAATGATCTTTCTCTAGGGATCTGTCTATACAAATCTTCATGTTCTGATTTTGCTAATATTTTTTCAAGTTCACGATGAACATAAAAGTATTCTTGCTTTGTTTCCTTCCAATTTTGAAACGTCTCAGTTGGTAATCGAAATGTAGATTCATTATCTTTTGCCTGCGGTTCATTCGCAGTTTCACCAAGAAATCGCATCAGGAGTCTCTTTTTATAGAAAAGTAAATGACAAACTAATTCCCAAATGGAATTCATTTCCCTCTCACCAGGTTTCCAAATTGCCTGTTCAAAAGTAATATCCTCTAGCACTTTTTCAAGTGGCGGAAACCAGTCTTCTTCATCTAAGCAGCTTGCCCATTGTTGTAACAAAAGTGTTTTTACATCCATTTTCTATTCCCTCCAATTTAATCCCTTTAATAGATAGTCCCTTTGGTCAAAGCTCACAAATTAAAGTGTCTATATTAATGGAATGCAACTGCTTGTTGATTAACTTCGAATTAGTATTTAATTGTAATAGCTAATGTTCCCCATACCTTTTCTTGTTCAGGAGTATATATTTCATATGTTCCGTTTACCATATCATCCATTGTCCATCCTTCACATCCAAAATCTTCAAAAGGAATATCCTCATACATCTCTTTAAACGTATCGTATGTTCTGAGTTCAGTTACTTGAACTTGTAGCATTTCATTATGTTCAGGAACTTTGGTAAATTCAATCGTATCGCCAACTTTAATTTTCCTTCTTTTTTCATCATTCAGTCTAACCTCAACACGTTTTTTCCCCTCTTTAATGTCGTTAAAATATTCACTGTATAATCCCATTTGATGTATCAATTTACTTCCCCCTTTGTAAACATTCTTTATGTTTTGAATAACAAAAGGGATTCCTTAGCATCCCTTCTTTTACAATGTATTTTCAGTTTTATTTTTTTATAATCTAATATTTTCTTACCGTATTTTTCATCAATCATTATTAAGAGAATCTTTAATTCGATCCAACCATTCATTAACTAAATGATTAAAAAGCTGTGGTTGTTCAATTTGCAAATTATGACCTGCCGTATCCAATATAGAAAATGTTCCTCGAGGATACTTGTTTATTAAATCAAGTGCATCTTGTATCCAACAACAGAGTCTTGTCTTCCAAAAAGGAATAAACTAGGATTATAAAAATCAGACTGGTCAATCTCAAAAGTAAATCCATATTTATTCATAACCTTGTTTAAAAACTTTTCATCTCCAATTTTACAACCACTTAAAATTTCTTGGTTGTATCTTATCCAAGTATATTCATCTAGCACGACATTATTGTTTCTAAAATCTTCTAATTGTTCTTTTGATAAAGTTTCAACAAATCTTTCATCTATTTTCAATATCTTATGTTTCTCTATTGTTCTTTTTTCTGGATAAGGAATAATAACTGGACAAATAAATGCTGCACCAAGTATTTTTTCTTTTTGTTTTTGAATAACACCCCTGGCTAAATAACCACCATAAGATTCTCCAGCAATTATGTACTCTTGGTTAGGTATTATAGCTTGAATAAATTCTAAAACAGCATCCAACATTTCATCAGAACTACTTATGTTATTATAATTTTTTGTAATTCCCATGCCTGGTAGATCAATATATATACGTCTCCATCCATCCCTTTTATTAAATATAGGTTCCATACAACCTGTCATTAATCTATGGTCAGGAGAATAACCGTGTATCATTAAAATTGGAATACCTTCTCCAAATTCTTCATAATGTATTTCTGCTTGACGAACTTTGCAATACGCCATAGTCAATCCTTCTTTCTAAAAATAAATAATTATCCTATATCAAAAAATTGAATTTCCATTTTTTCACCTTAGACTTCATGGTTACTATTACTTTAAATAATTCTTTACACTATGGAATTATCCTTTAAATTTTACAGTAATAACTTAAAGCTTCTGTTCCTGTTTCCAATTAAACTCCATTATTCCATTTATTAACTGCAGCCGTTGAGAAAAGTACCTATGAACTTCTTTTTAAAACCCAATTTCCATTTTTATATATAAAAATTTAATGAAGAGTTCCACAGTTGATTTTATTGGAACTACTTCTACGTCATTCATTCTTAAGTGAATGGATGTCATTCCTGCTTCGTTCCAATTTGCCATTCTACTTTTTGTTTCGCTGTTTTCTTAAAGATTGTTGTTTTTGAATAACATATTAATAGAATATTTCTTATACTGTATTAATAGATTTAATGTATGACCAAATAAGGGAGGAATAGCTTTGAAAAAGGTAATAATAGCTATATTAGTAACCCTCGTCATATTAAACATAATTTACTTTCTAGCAAAAGCTCCACCAACATAGCAATTCCCTCTTAACGGAGGCTATTTTTTATTTTGAGTAACTCAGAAATTTTATCTGGTTCGTCTGGAAATAAATCTTCCTTATTGTACTAGAGTTTGATTTACTATCAGACTTAACTGTTAATAAGTTGCTGCTTGAAGACAAGGACATCATTGATTGGATTGAAAATAAGCGGAATAATCGCCGTAAGTTAAAAGGACCATCAAATGATGGTCCTTTTAGACTACAGAAAAACTTTCTTTCGCTATTTTCTTTATACAGAGTCAGAATAAAAATACAAGACACCTGATAAGCAAATATCTGGTGTCTTGTTAGTTCACTATTAAACTGAAAAATCCCAACTTACATCACTCTTATTCCATAAATTAAGCATTAACCTAACCGAAACCGAAAACCAAATATGATTGAAATCAAAACAGGAATAATTATAATAGTCAAGCCTGATAATACAAAAGCTGTTCGCACTTTTTCTCCATTTTTGAAGAACGAATACAATTCTCTGTACATTAATATTCCTATTAAGCCGCCTAAACAATTAAGAATAATATCATCAATATCTGCAGCACCGACCCCAAAAATAAATTGAAACAGTTCAACAAACAGTGTAGTGAGAAAAACAATCAGTGTGCTTATCCATATTTTTTTATTTTTCTTTAAAAATTGCAAATAAATCCCCAATGGAACAAATATTATGATATTTCCGATTATATTGCTCGCAACAATAATTGGAGAGACATTAAGCGAACCTGACAGGTAGCTGAATATAGTGTGAAACGGTATTATATTAACGCTTCTAATATATTCTCTGTTTGAGCTGAATAATTCTATTGGAGAAACGTACTTGAAAATCAACGCATAAGAAAACAGAAGAATATACAGCAATAGAAAAACTCCAAACAGCATAATGGAGTTGAATAGCTTCAATTTCTTCATATGACTTAACCCCTCAAATATCAATAACCTTACAGTTAAAACTACTAAATTCTAATTTAATTAATTATATCAGAGAATAAAAATGCTGCAATGTATATTAGGTGAATAAATATGCATTGCTACAAGATATAATTTGACTTTGTCTACAATCTGAGAAGACTATCAAATGATGGTCCTTTTCTTGCTAAGATAAGTTTTAGATTATATTTTGAATCCATTTCCTCATATTTATCCTTTTTAAATAATTTTTTTGTTAAACTATACTTCTTATTATTTTAACCTTTCTATTTATCAGTTTCTTATAGTATGATATTATTTCTGATAGTATTATAATATTTTATAAAATGAAGAGGTCATCATATGAATTCAACAAACTTACCGAAAACTAAAACAAAAGCTATTGTTATCAATGCACTTTTCATAGCATTAACACTAGTAGCCACATGGTTGATTAACATAAAGCTTCCAATACCGGGTAATGGGGGGCTAATTCATCTAGGTAACATTCCACTTTTTATTGCTGCTTTGGTATATGGCAAAAAAACAGGAGCTATAGCAGGTGCCTTCGGAATGGGTCTCTTCGACGTATTATCTGGCTGGGCATTATGGTCACCATTTACATTTGTCATCGTTGGAACAATGGGCTTCATCGTCGGACTTATTTCTGAAAAAGTACCCGGCAACAGAATGCTTGTGAACTCTCTTGCGGTTGCAGCTGCACTGATCATAAAAGTTGTTGGCTACTATTTTACTGAAGTGATACTTTATGGTAACTGGATTCAACCATTCGGTTCTATCCCAGGAAATGTAATGCAGGTTGTAATAGCAGGTATCATTGTAGTACCTCTTGCAGAACGCATAAAGAAAGTCATTAGAAAATAAAAAAATGATTGTTTAATAACGAATACCTGTAACAAAAATAAAAGAGGAGTTTCTTTCTTCTAGATAATTCACTTGGAGAAGAAACTACCTCTTTTTTATCACAGCAAGTACGCTATTGGTAAACCAACGCATTATTAGATTGTCACCAAATATAAACAATTGATTGGCAAAACCAATTTCTGTTGCAATAAGAAAATTTTTTCAATTTTATCTCCTTGAAATGATAACTCTTGCTAGACGAAACGGGTTTCATCAAAAACTTATTTCTTTGATAACTATGTTTTAATGATCAACTAGTTTCATTTCATCATCCCCTTGTGCAAAATAAAAAACACCCAATGATTTGGGTGCTTAGTGTTTATTAACACTTACAAAATTAACATTCTCAAGATTTATTCTAGTCAATACTTTTCTAATATCATACCAATCATAATATTTCCCTTGCTGATAAACTATGGAAAGAGCTTCTTTATCACTCTCAGCATCTAATAAAAATGATATATTAGAAATTGCATTATTGAAATGAAACGTAACCTTATATTTGCTCATAATTTCACCTCACTTTCATCTACTCAATTCGACAAAAAGAGATATTTCCCTTCTTCATAAATATTCAAAGAAAATACGCCCAACATTGAGCTATTAATAATTTCTTTTTTCAGCCATATACATTTTTCTCTCTAATACATCAGCTTTGAGAAACAAACAATTGAGCGAATTAATTCATTTTCGAATGCTGTTTGAGTGTCTTTTCGGAGATTACCTGTAATTTCATCCATATGTACTTTTTTCATACCCTCTTTCAAAGTACTTGAAAAGAGGTATTTCCCTTATGCCTAGTTTTGTCTTTCTATAATTGGAGTTTTCGAAATCAATAATTATCACTTATGGTAATCGATAACTTTTTTATAATTTTTTAACTACACAATTAAATATATAATTTTCTTAGAAGTAAATTAAAGGAGAACAAACTTATGGAATCAATTTTGAATGAATTTATGAACATACCGACAACATGTATTTCAGATGTTATGAATGGGTTAAACAACATGCATCCAGCAATCAAACCTTTGATGGAAAATTATAAGGTTGCCGGCAGAGCATTTACTGTCAAAATTCCCGTAGGTGATAACCTTGCTGTATTAAAAGCAATCAGAGAAGCTAAGGTTGGTGATGTCATTGTTATCGATGCTAAAGGGGATGAATACAGAGCAATTGCTGGTGATTTTATCTTGGGTATGGCCCAATCATTAGGCATTAGTGGAATAGTTGTTGACGGAGTAATTCGAGATATTTCTGGAGTGAAAAAATTAAACTTTCCGGTATTCTCCAGAGGAACATCTGTAGCTGCAAGTGGAAAAGCTGGTGTAGGAGAAATTAACATTCCAATTTCATGTGGTGGAACCGCTGTTAATCCTGGTGATATTATTGTTGGTGATGCTGATGGAGTTGTGGTAATACCGCAATATGAAGAACAAACAATTTTGGAAAAAGCAGTTGAGAAATTAAAAAAAGATGAGATAAGGGATCAGAATGTTTCTGGGAATATTGAAGCAATTAAGAAATACTTAGATGGCATGCTATCTAAGTAACATTTTTCAATTGTATTATACTTAGTGAATTGTTATGGAAAATTTATAAAACCTCATTGATAATTAATGAAAATGACGTATTCCTATATACGTCATTTTTTTGAAGAAGCAGCCGAAATAAGATCCACTTTTTTAGTTACAAGCTTATTTCTTTTAAGCAAACATATCTTTTTTATTGTAATTCTCTACTAAAATTTCCTTTACTCCAATTGGATACACAATGATATCGCTGAATAGAACTTTACTTATAGGAACCCAAACCGCTTTGGTTATCTTGTCACCTTCTGTTACCACAAATGTATCTCTTTCGTATAAGGTTTTATCCTTAAACTCGACTAAATAAATTTGTGTGATTTCATGACCGACCTTTTCACCAATTTTATAAATGTTTTCGGTGCATTTAATATAATGAATGATTGATATTTCTGCGTTTATCTCTTCCTTATATTCCCTTACAAGTGTTTCCTCCGACCTCTCTCCAAGTTCAATTGTCCCACCTAAAGGACGATAAAAGGTCCCTACCCCTTTTGAATGCACGCCAATTTGTTCTTCCAAAAGAATTCGATCTTCGTGAATTAATATTCCTAAAGTATTTGCCCGAGGGTGCATTATCCTTCATCCTTTCCAGATTCGATTTTATTTAGTGGCTTTATTCTACAAAAATACTTTGTTTTCCTTTAGAAAGGTAAAAACCCCGCATAAAATCATGCGGGGCTTTACTATACTATCTCTCCATAACCGCAAAATAATTACCTTCATCATCCGCAAAGTTAAATACCTTACCAGTTGGCATTTGTACAATTTCTCCAACTATAATGTTTTTATCTGAGTAGTCCTTATATAGTGCATCAAGATTTTCAGAGAAAAACATTAGTGACGGTGTACCGAGGTTTAATTCTGGCGACATTTTTGCAACCAATTCCTTATCATGAAGGATAATGCTAGTTTCGGAATTTTTCGTTGGTGCAATTTCGAACCATTTGAAGCCTTGTCCATTATCTTCTGAAGCGACTAGAGTGAAGCCTGCTTTTTCTGTCCAAAACTTTAAAGATTCTTCTTGGTTATTTACATATAACATAATTTGACCGACTTTATTAATCATTTGGATTCTCCTTTTTTTGGTTTATTGGGATTAATACTTGTTTTTAATTTTATATTGTCACAGTAATGAACACAATTAACAGTATGGAACAAATGATTAGGATTTTATCCGTGATGCTTGTTTTCAGTTTCTTCTTCCTGTTATAGATAATGATTTTGGCAAAATAATAAACCAGGACTAACAATAACAGGACTCCAATCACAATATTTACTATCAACTTAGGTGGTCCATATAAGTTAAAAATAGTAATAGAAATAACAAAGATCAAATAAAAGATCCTTTTTGTACCAGGATATTTATCTTTATTAAATAGAAATTCATAAATATTAGTTTTTCTATCCAAATATTTCCGCCTCCATATAAAAAAATCTTAACTTCATTCTCGATTTTTATAATAAATCACAAAATCAGTCCACTTACCATCTTCAAAAGAAAACTCTTTTCTTACACATTCAAAATGGAATCCTGTCCGTTCTGCAAGTCGAATGGAAGGCTGATTATCAACATTTATATGTAATTCAATTCTATGATATCCTAAGTGTTCGAAGAATGATTCAGTAGCCATTAAGACACTTTCGGTAGCATAGCCGTTTTTCCAGAAATGATTATGAATGGAATACCCCATCATTGCCCATTGATAATCCTTTCTTAGGATCGTGCTTATTTCTAATTTTCCAACGTTCACCCCATCTTTTTTACGGAAAATCCCAAAAATATATGTATCATCTTTAAGCGCTTCCTCATGAAAACCATTAATCCATTCTGTAAACCATTCTTCAGTAGACAGCGGCATATCCGTAGGCCGTCCATCATCATATTTATATTGTGATGGTAATCGATTATCGTATTGGGTATACCAATTTTTATAATCGTTTTTTACATATGGTCGTACTATCAATCTATCAGTTTCGATTTTTAAATTTGTTCTTTCCACTTATTATTTCTCCTTATACATTACCAATTTCTATTTGATTTTCTTACTAAAAAACATAAATCATGGACATGTTCAAAGCCGACTTTTTTATATAATCTAATAGCATTATGTTTCGCTGAATTTACACAAAGAGTAATGGAATTTATACTTTCAAAAGTAAATAACCATTGCAAAGCCATAGTTAACAACTTTCCGCCAATTCCCTTACCTCTATATTTTTTCTTTACAGCAAAAAACTCAATATTTGCCTCTCCAAATTCAGGATTTGCTTCCACATATATATAACCTGATAGGTCCTCATGTTCTTTTGTAATAAAAACTTTTCTGTGTTTATTTTGACGATCAATGATTTGCGAACCTTCATAGTACGTTCCTGGGAAAACTTCATTATGAAGATTAATAAAATCAACATAGTGTTCTTTAGTCAATTCAAGGACGGATTCTTTTTTCAAGTCTTCCGTATATGACTTTTTAATCTCCAATATGGATTGTTCGCTTTTTAATTGAAATCCTAATTCATCAGCAAAACGAATACAGCTCGCGTTCTTTTTATTCAAAAATAAATATATATCCTCTATGATATCGGGTAGCAGCTCAAGCATTTCATTCCACATATCTGTTGAAATATCCCAATGAGATCGCTTGATGAATGGACCCCATACTTCAACACTTTTGTTTTCAAGGTCAGCATCGAATCCTAAAACACCTACTAAATTATTATTCTCATAAGCAACTATGAAACTCTCCCAAAAAGGAATTTCCAAATCCTCTAAAGAGTCTCGAATTTTTTCTTGAATAACCCCACAATATCCAATATGGGAAATTTCTACTTGATTCATTTTTGAAATAAACTTAGCAACATTTTGAATATCATGTTGGCTCATTTTCTTTATTTGCATGATCAGTATCCTATCTCTTTCTTTGATTTATATTCGTCTATAGACTGCGATATTTTCACTTCCCCAATTACTTAATAGAGTTTCTTTTTTTACAATTTGCCATGGATTAAAAAATGATTGTCCATCTTTATTGAAAAATAAATCGTCCTCCAGATGAAAGGATGCATGAATAATATCGAATTTATCATTTTTCCATAAGATGATATCCTGTGGTTCAAGTTGAGCAATCTCGCAATCTATCTCCTGATATCCCCGCATTTCTAACCCTAGTAACAATGTATCCTGATGTACCCACTGTGTTATCAACCATTCTGTAGCAGTTACATTTTCTGTTGCAGCTGCCAATGTGGCTGCAAAGCAATTAGGTCCATTCAACGCTGGAAAGCGATTAATATAGCTTTCTAGCAAATTTGGTACTTTAACATCATTTGTTTCAGGTATTTCATCTATATAGGATTCGGCTAGTTTACTTAATAGATTCCTTTTGAAATCCATAGGTAGCAAACTCCACATTTCCTTTTGAAATGCAATAAATGTTTCCTCCTCAACTTGAAACACATAGGATTCAATGAGTTTCGAAGTTTCTAATTGAATATCCATTGGAAGTGTATTTAATACTTCTTGAATCTCACTCCAGTCATAAATCAATCCCCTATTTAGCCTTTTTTGGATATGTAAAATGGCGATTTTCTTTTCCAAATCAATGGTTGGAAATAGTTCTGGTGGGGCAACACAAACATATTGACCTTTTTTGGAAACCGCCCATAACTGGTAACTATTAATAATATTAATAGAATGATAACTACCATGATCATTAAATTCCTTACGTGGAATAATTAGCGATCCAATAGGCAAGAAGCTTTTTACCTCATCCATCGTTTCAAATAAAAAAAGGTCTACATCCGGTACAGCAATTTTCTCCCATTTATCTAGTGTAAATTCATCTATTTTAAATAGTTGGTATATTTCCTCCATCATTTCCCCCACTTTGATTATTTGTCAAAACGTTTTGATTATTATACACCATTTGTAGCAGAATTTTCAAAATACTACATCCAATTATTCTCAATCAATAAAATTATGAGATTGCCAACCATGTATGATTATGGTAAAAGTATATTATATACATCTTAATTCTAGGTAGGTGGTTAACTTGTTCAACCGGGAATTGGTAAAGGGCAGTACTTCCCTGCTTTTACTACACTTATTAGAAGAGCAAGATATGTATGGATATCAACTTTCGAAAGAAATGGAGCGTCGGAGCGAAGATGCTTTTCATGTAAAGGAAGGTACATTATATCCAGCTTTGAAAAAATTAGAGGAACAAGGATATATTAATTCGTACTGGCAAGAGCAAGACAAAGGACCAGCTCGTAAGTATTACCATATCACGAAGGATGGGAAAGAAGCTCTCCTTCAAAAGTCAAAAGAATGGAATCGTTTTGTAGGTGTCATGTCAAAGGTATTAGGGGACTAAGATGAGTTACGAGAAATTGGATTATTTGGAGAAAGTTAAAAAAGCTTTGAAAAACCATCCAGATGCAATGGATATTTATCATGAAATCTCTTGTCATATAGAGGATGGGATCAAGGACAAAATGCTAACTGGCATCTCAGAAAATCAAGCAACAAACGAAATGCTTCATCAAATGGGAGACCCTAATGAATTAGGGAAAAGCTTTCATCTTCCAAGTGCTCTACAGAAAATAAAATATTTAGTTGTATTAAATTGGTTTTTCTTTGTAGGCGGTATAATGGTGACGTATGTTAGTCATCATTCTGAATTTGCGATTACACAACAGATTTGGAGAACTTTGGTAAATCTAGCTCATCCTATTCTATTTCTTTACACGATCTACTGGCTATACTTAGGATATTCCATTGGAAAACTTTATGGTCCAAAAGGAAAATTACATATAAACAAAACTTTAATGCAAGCATCTATACCCAATTTGATTCTTATGTCAGTGGTTTTGTTCCATTTTATTCCAACCGACCTTTTTTCACCCATATTGAATCCAGCATTTATCCTAGTATGTGTTGCAGCAACTTTTGTTTTTTATCCGCTTAGTAAACTTGCATTTAAAATTGGGATCATTCATGGTCTCTAATTTTTTTATGAAACTACATAGAAATTCTATGTACTTATTTTAGGAGGAGTTACCACTATGTCATTATCAATATGGCTACTAATTGCTGTTATCTTAACCATTTTCAGTATAAGTTTTATTAGAGTTCGCTTTAATATCAAATACAATTTCCAATCACCATTAACTGCTGGTGGAGCATTACTTATTATTAATTTAATACTCATAACAATAACAGTATTGGGTTCATTTTACATTCCCTTTTCCACGCCGATTTTTATTGCTTTATCGCCTGTAGCTAGTGTGGTGGCATGGGTCTATATAAGACAAAGTTTCCTAAAGACGTTTTTGAAAAGATTATATGCAATCTTAATTGGACAATCGGTCTATATTATCTTGTTTATCTATTTCTTATACAAATATCAACATTTAGTACCTCTTTATCCAGGAGACGATACTTTTATGAGTGCACTTGGACTTGGCATTGGTATGATCATTTCCATCGGTGCAACGGTAATTGGCATGATCGTATTCTTAATACCGCGAGTGCCAGGTGCCAGATTATAATAATTACAATCTGGTACCTGGCACCACTTTCTACACTAAATATGTTATTAGTAAAATCAAGATAATAGGTCCAAATATAATGAGATATCCGATTGGATGGGCGAAGTTGATGGTCCAGCCTACCCCAAAGCGCTTTTCAACGAAGATAGATGGATCATTTTTATTAAAATAAAAGAGGCCACCTTTCCAATATTCTTCGCTTTCTTCAATATCTGCCACTCCGGTGACGGACTGAAATTCTTCGGTTTTATCCGTTCTTCCAACTTTGATGGCAAAAATAATCGTTCCGATTAATACTAAAAGTAAGAAGATAAACGGGATTGCCATTGCATAAGCACCACTCATTAAATGTGGGTGAATAGTAGTTAATTGAAAATAAGAAAAAAGTGCTGTAATCAGTAAGCTTATAACGAACATAAACGAGCTCGAATATTTTCGTAAGGCAAGTTGACGGTTCTTTGATGCATTTGGATTGGTCGCATTTATTTTAATTCCTGAACGCTTAGTTGTCACCATAATTCCTAAGAACATCAATTGAATAACCAATAGCATTAGTAACATTGTAATGGATGAAAATGGTGTCTTATCCGTGTAGGAATCAGGTTTTCCATCAGGTCCCCAGTGCATTGGAATTTGCGCTGGCAAATGCTGATAATGCAGAATTGTATAGCCCATTAACCCAAGTGTTATCAGGACTGGTAGCAGAAATACATACCATGGCAGCATTTCATCCTGCAATCGGGCAGTTAAATCAGTAACTTTTACTTGTTTTACATTTTCAACCCACTTCTGTGCTTTTTTTCGCTTCAATGTTTTGGCATGAAAATAAAAATAAAGCGACATGCTAATCAACAAAACCCCGTAGGTCAATGCTAAGCCTGAAAACACGAGTGCTTCTTCAGTTTGTTTACCATTTAAAAACCATATTACATAAATGGCTAAACCTATGATAGAAACGAAAAACACCAGAAGTGAATACAATTTTTTATATGATAATAGCTTCTGATCCTTCGCATATTGATCAGGAATGGAAACTCCAAATACTACAGTCCGTTTCACTATATATGGAAGCATCGTTTGCATTATTATCATTACAATTAAAACGACTAATGGAATTATTAGTGCCATTATCTTCCCCTCTTTTCACTTATTCATTTTTAGCCTTTCAAGTCCTTCATGATGGAATCAATTAAAGTATGAACTTGCACTTGTTCTAGTCCCATTACTAAAACTTCTGCAATTTTCGGTTTTAGTTCCTCCACTAGTTTTCTGTATAATGGGTCTCCTTCCGCAATTGTCATTGCAGCCTGAATAACCGCACCTGACTTTGGAATAATTCTTATGATCCCTTTTTTCTCCAATTCATGGTAGCTTTTGTTAACCGTATGCATATTCACTCCAAGGTCTGCAGCCAATGATCTTACAGATGGTAGTGAATCCCCAGCTCTCATATCCCCTCTTGCTATTCCTTCTATAATTTGATTGGATAGTTGTGTATAAATCGGGATATCAGCTTGAGGTTCGATTTGTATAATCATTGTTATTCACCTCTTTTTATTCTACTTCTATCATAACAAAACTGTTCTAGATTGCATAGAACAAAAGTATAATTTGTACTATATTCTTAACATTTCAACCTCCTTCAACCAAGTCTCTTTCATTGAAAGAATTCTCGAATATTGATATTCTAATTACATATTTCGCAAGACATTATCTTGAAGGAGTGATACTGGATGAATTTTGTTACATTAAATAATGGGATAAAAATGCCTCAACTAGGCTTTGGAGTTTGGCAAGTAAAAGATGATGAAGCAACAGATGCAGTCACGAAAGCTCTTGATGTTGGGTATCGATCTATCGACACCGCTATGATTTATCAAAATGAAAAAGGTGTAGGTCAGGCACTTAATGAAACATCTGTACCTCGTGAGGATCTGTTTATCACAACAAAAGTTTGGAATAGTGATCATGGCTTTGAAAATACTTTGCGGGCATTCGATGAAAGCTTAGAAAGATTAGGTTTAGACTATGTTGACTTATATTTGATTCATTGGCCAACTCCTCAATTTGACGAATATGTTGATACATACAAGGCGCTTGAAAAACTATATCATGATGGACGTGTAAAGGCGATTGGTGTTTGTAATTTTAACATAGAACACTTAGAGCGTATTCTAGCAGAATGCGAAGTAAAGCCTGTCTTAAACCAAGTAGAATGTCATCCATATTTATCTCAAACTGAATTAAAGGATCTTTGTGCAAAGCATGATATTTTTGTTGAAGCTTGGAGTCCTCTACAACAAGGTGGAGAAGTTCTTAAAGATGAAACCATCCAAAAGATTGCTGGGTCACATGACAAAACACCTGCACAGGTTGTATTAAGATGGCACTTACAAAATAATTCAATTGTCATCCCGAAATCTGTAACACCTTCTAGAATTGAAGAAAACTTTAATGTCTTTGATTTCGAATTAACTGCTGAAGAAATGGCGGAAATTAATAACCTTAATCGTAACGAACGAAAAGGTCCTAACCCAGCAGATATGAATCGTAGATAAATTAAAATTACAAGTTTTTATTATTTTCGGGTCTGTTAAAGTTTAATGTTGATATATGGTGAAAAAATCAGAACTGCCAATTATTTGGGGGTTCTGATTTGCTGTATAAGCTTATTTAACAAAAGCACTCTTTAAGAGTAATCCTTCACAATATCAAAGTTAAATGGTTATCCATAAAAAAAGCCGATGTTCCTTGAAGGAGATCGACTTATTGTTGCTATAGAAACTAAAATTATATATCTAGTTTACGGGTTCCAATCCATTTCACCATTTTAGGGTCCCTGTGTGAAAAGAATAAGCTCTCTTTTGTATCTAAAGTGGCAATTTGGTCCATATCTTCTCGGCTTAATTCAAAGTCAAAGATGTTGAAGTTTTCGACGATTCTTTCTTTACGGACAGACTTTGGAATCGCAACAACTCCTCTTTGCGTTAACCAACGTAAAACCACCTGAGCAACAGATTTATTATACTTTTCGCCTATGGAAACCAGAATTTCGTTCTGGAACATGTTGTTTTTTCCTTCGGCAAATGGCCCCCAAGACTCTATTTGTACATTGTTCTCTATCATTAAGGCATGACTTTCAATCTGCTGATTGAATACGTGTGTTTCGACTTGGTTAACTGCTGGAACCACTTCATTATGGATAATCAAATCAGTAAGACGGTCTGAGTGGAAGTTACTTACTCCAATTGCCCTGATTTTCCCTTCACGGTACAATTCCTCCATGGCACACCAAGAACCGTATACATCACCAAATGGCTGATGGATTAAGTATAGATCCAAGTACTCCAATTGCAGCCTTTCCAGTGATTTTTCTAATGCTTTCTTTGTTTTTTCATAACCAGTATCCTGAACCCAAAGTTTTGTAGTAATGAATAATTCCTCTCTTGGTACACCACTCCGCTTGATTGCTCTTCCAACCGCTTCTTCATTTAGATAAGACGCTGCAGTATCGATCAAACGATATCCCGCCATAATCGCATCGTAAACGGCCTGCTCACATTCATTTTCATCCTGAATTTGAAAAACTCCAAAGCCAAGGATTGGCATCTCTACACCATTATTTAACGTTACTTTTTGCATATAAAATCCTCCTGTGTTTATCGTAAATTATTTCCCTACCCTATTTGCATATTCAGCCGGGTAGCGATCTCCCAAGACATCAATTTTCGATAAGGCATCATTTAAATCATTAGCTTCTTCACGACTCAGTTCAATATCAGCTGCCTCAAGGTTTTCTTCGAGACGCTCCAACTTCCGCGTTCCTGGAATCGGAACAATCGATGGATTCTGAGCAAGAACCCACGCAAGTGCGATTTGAGCTGGTGTTGCGTCTTTTTCAACGGCAACCTTGTTTATCAAATTAACCAATACTTGATTTGCATCGATGTTTTCAGGTTTGAATCGGGGAACAATGCTGCGGAAATCCGAACTGTCGAACCTTACATCCTTTTTAATTGTGCCGGTAAGGAATCCCTTGCCCAACGGACTGAAAGGAACAAAGCCGATTCCCAGCTCTTCAAGGGTAGGCAACAAGTCATTTTCAGGACTTCTCCACATCATTGAGTATTCACTTTGAACCGCAGTAAGTGAATGAACAGAGTTTGCACGGCGAATCGTTTCCACTCCTGCTTCAGAAAGACCCCAATGCTTAATCTTCCCTTCCTTGATTAGGTCTTGTATTACTCCTGCTACCTCTTCAATTGGAACATTTGGGTCCACCCGATGCTGATAGTAAAGATCGATGGTATCGACCTTAAGGCGTTTAAGCGAATCTTCGATTGACTGCCTAATACGTTCCGGCTTACTATCAAGCACTTGCTTGCCATTTATCATCTGGATACCAAATTTGGTTGCGATAACGACTTTTCCCTTAAAAGGAGCAAGGGCTTCCCCTACCAATTCCTCATTGACAAAAGGACCATATACTTCTGCCGTATCGAAGAAAGTAACACCCCGATCAATAGCCTTATGAATAAGCGTAATCATCTCTTGCTTGTCCGAAGCAGGTCCGTATCCATGGCTCATGCCCATGCAACCAAGCCCAATGGAAGAAACCACCAATTCAGTCCTTCCTAATTTACGCTTTTTCATGATGATTCAACCCCTTCCAGTCAAGATGTATAGAAAACTTTTAACTCCCTTATTATGCAACAAAAAAATAGGAAACCCTTATATCATTCCTATCAAATTATTGCCTAATTCTCTCACACCACTAACACTTCAGAGGAATATGTATTAATATGTAACTATAAAAAACAGGCACACAGGAGGTTTTCATGTCCAAACAAATCGACAAACAGCGTTCGGAACTCGCCCACCTTATTCATAGGTACACAGGTAAGGACGGGGCACATGAGACTGCTATATCTTCTTTAACATTCTCTCGATTCTCTGATGTAACAGGTCCAGCTTACGGAGTATACATTCCCTCCTTATGCATAATCGTTCAAGGCAGTAAGGAGGTATTACTGGCACAGGAGACCTATGTGTACGGTCCTGCCGATTACCTCGTTGCATCCGTGAACTTGCCAGTTACCGGTATAGTTACGAAAGCTTCTTCTGAAAATCCGTATTTGGCACTCAAACTTGAATTTACACCCAACCAAATATTGGAGGTATTACAGGAATCACAACTTAGAGTTAACCCAAAAGAAAGTGCAAGTAGAGGCATGTATGTAAGCCAAATTGAGGATTCTTTATTGGACGCAGTAACCAGGCTAGTACATTTGCTGGAAACTCCGAACGATATACCGGTTCTTGCACCTCTTATCATAAAGGAAATTATTTATAGGGTTTTACAAGGGCAGCATGGCGTTACATTAGGACAAATCGGACTAGAAGGAAGTTCAGCTCAACTCATAGGGGATGTTATTGAACATATCATGAAAAACTATGACCAGTCTTTTCGGATTGAAGACCTTACAGAAATTGCGAACATGAGTGTTTCTTCCTTTCATAGGCACTTTAAAGAGGTCACAGCAATGAGTCCTATTCAGTTTCAAAAACAACTAAGGCTACAGGAAGCTCGTCGTCTGTTATTATCCGAGTCAACGGATGCCACCGATGCTGCATTCCGAGTAGGCTATGAAAGTCCGTCTCAATTCAGCAGAGAATACTCTAGGATGTTTGGTTTGCCGCCTAAAGAGGATATTAAACGATTAAAAGCAACCTATGAGCAGAAAATTATAAACCCATAATCGCTTCTTATGGCCGGATTTTTTTGTGGAGGAAGAAGAAAATAATTTGAAGAGAGGGATCAAAGGAAAAGTTGGTGAGACCAACAGATCATGAATAATATAACTTAAACTCCCGCCTTTTTGTGACCAAAAAGCTGATAACATTTTGTTGATCAGCTTAACTCCTTTTTAGCACTAAGTACCTATTTCAAACGTTTTATATATAAAAGAAGAGAAAAAATAGTTCTGTTTATACTTCATTCTACAGATATGCATTGCTGGCTAACCATATTTAGTTACATATTTCAACCACAGCCCACCATCATCCAGCTTTTCAACTTCTTTTAAGAAGAAATGTCCAAAAGTAAAGTGTTCCTCCGTGGTAATCCTGCCGCAATTCCATGCTTTACATCCGTAACGGCTATGAATATTTTCATACTCTTCAATAAAATATTAGGTTCGTTTTTCTAACAAATAATCTCCAATGATTTTTCCATCCAATGATGTCAGCATGTGGCAAACGATATATGGGCTTTCCAGCGTTATTACTCCTTTCTATAAGAAAAAATCATATTGCTTTGGATTGAAAAAGCCCTGTATAACAGGGCAATTCTTATTATAACTATTAATTCAATTTGTTATATTCCTCATCTGTTACTGGTTCCAACCATTCAGGTATACCTGTAGTAATAGCAATGTGCTCAAACCAACTATCTTTTGTAGCACCATGCCAGTGTTTTACACCATCATGGGTGACAATAACGTCACCAGCTTTTAAGAATTGAGCAGGCTTTCCTTCTTCTTGATACCAACCCTCGCCACCAGTTACTAATAAAAGTTGAAATCCATCACGATGAATATGCCAATTATTTCTGCATCCCGGTTCAAAGGTCACATTACCAACGCCCACACTCACTTTTGGATCAGCAACTAAAGTTTTAAGATAACTTTGACCCACAAAAAATTGTGCAAATGCTTCATTTTTCTCTCCCACTGGGAATATAACGCCATTTTTTACTTCTTCATGTTTTATCATGTTAATTCCTCCAATAGACTTTATTTTTTTATATCGACCAGATGGATTTTTTTGCCTACTGCCACAATTTCTGATAGTAGCCACACCCTACTGTTACAAGTAGGATATGTCCGTACTCCCTTCATTTCCTTTTTTATTTTAATTTCCCGCCAAATACCGGGAAGAAGCTGTGCTCACCATAATTCTGGATATGATCTACATTCTTCAGAGTTTCCATATCTGCATCGCTGATAGCAAATTCAAGCTCTGCATTGTTTTTCATATGATCTGGATTCGCCGTCTTAGGAATTACTACAAGACCAAGCTGGATATCATAACGTAGGCAAAGCTGAGGAACAGATACACCATATTTATCAGCTATTACCTTAACCTCTGTATTATCCAGAACTGCACCGTGTGCAATTGGTGAATATGCCTCTACTAAGATGTCATTCTTCTGGCAGTATTCAATTAGCTCCAATGGAGTATTGCTCACGTGTGCCAATATCTGATTTACCATAGGATTTATCTCACAGCTTGCAAGAATATTCTCTACATCATCTTGAAGGAAGTTAGAAAGACCGATTGCCTTTACTCTGCCTGACTTATAAGCATCTTCCATTGATCTCCATACTTCTTTGTTTTCCTCGAAGTAACGATTCTCCTCACGGTACTCCGCCCAAGGCTGTGGGCTATGGATAATCAAAAGGTCAATGTAATCCAGTCCCATCTTTGATAAAGACTCATCAATGGACTCCGTAACTGCATCATAGGTCTTTGCTTCTGCAGCAACCTTTGTGGTAATGAACAGTTCTTCTCTAACTACACCCAAGGAACGGATTCCTTCACCTACACCAGCTTCATTCATATAAGCCTGAGCAGTATCAATATGGCGATATCCGATTGATACCGCATCACGCACTGCTTGTGCTGCCTGTGCATCTTCGAGCAGCCAGGTGCCAAGACCTAATTTTGGAATTTCTACACCATTTGATAATTTGTAAGTTTCATTAAACATGCTTTTGTCTCCTTTGCATTGTTATACTTTTGTAGAACCTAGTCTTATATACTTAAGTTTTCCCATTTCTAAATAGGAACTTCTTCAAATGAAACAGAGTTGCTTGACTCTCCAGCGGTCACTCTTAATTTTCAGGAATAATTTCATTAACGCATACTAATGCGTTCAGTGTTCTCGGAAAGCCTATATATGGAAGGCAGTGGGTAATAGCCGTGATCAATGTTTCCTTATCATTGCCCACATTTACGTTGCCTTGCACATGTGACTTCACTTGAACTTCAGCACCGCCTAACGCACTAATGATACAAAGCGTCAACAACTCCCGAGTTTTTAAATCAAGTCCACCACGAGTGTAAAAGTCTCCAAAGCAAAAGGAGGAAAGATAATCCTGAATATGCTTTTGATTTGCTGGAGCTGCCTCTTGCATTTTTTCAATGACTTCACCAAAAATCTCTACTTGAGTAGCAAGTCCTTTCTCAAAACGATTATCTTCTTCAACCTTTCTTTGGCTATCAACTGGTAGAGATATATTCTTTGCTATGAATGCCTCATTAACTTCATTGATCGCATTTAATGTTTTGGGAAATCCAATGTATGGAGCACATTGGTAAATAGCTTCTTTGATTTCTACAGGTGTTAGCCCGACGTTCAATGCGGCACCTACATGTGCCTTAAGTTGAGGTAAAGTCTGGTTGGTTGTAAGAGCAACAAGGGTGATTAACTCACGCTGCTTATCATCCAAATTACCTTGATAAAAAACTTCACCAAAAATGAAATTGCTCAAAATGTCCTGAAAATCAGGATCAGTAGCATATGTAGCAGGTACTCCATTGCCAAATAGCTGTTTATATTTATCCTTGCTCTTTTCAACTCGATCCATAGGTAAACCTCCGACCTTGAATAAAATACTTTTATTTTTCCAAAGATATTAGATTAAATCCCTCGCTAAAAATATACATTGATTGATTAATCAACATCTGTTAATAATTATAAAGAGAGATATGGAAATCATTCAATGGTTAAATTAACGCAATTCGTTGATTACTCAACAAATCAATTAAAATTGTTGATTATCTTTAGAAAAAGCTGGTGAAATAAAAATGTCTAAAGTAGATAGAAGAATAGCCAAAAGCCAAGTAGCTATAAAAAATGCTGTAACTGAACTGATGTCTGAAAAAAGTTTTGATGATATTACCATTCAGGATATTGCAGACAGAGCTGATGTTAATCGTGGGACCATTTATCTTCACTACACGGATAAATACGACCTATTGGATAAGATGATTGAAGAACATATAGACAATCTCCGAGAACTATGCAAATCGGCATCTGAGTTGACTTTTCAAGAAGGTAATTATGTATGGTACGAATACTTTGAGCGTAATTATTTGTTTTTTTCAACGATGTTAGCGAGTAAAGGGGCACCGTATTTTCGTAGTCGTTTTCTTGATTTAGTAGTGGATGAGTTTAAACCAGAAGTGAATATAGCAGGAGGAAAAAATAAAGGATTAAATGGAGAAGTGATTCTTCAATTTTTTGGATCAGCGGTAGTTGGAGCAGTGGAATGGTGGTTTAAAAATGGAATGCCTTTATCAGCTCGTGTTATGGCTGAACAAACGGGGGCATTGTTGGATAGGAACCTTGAATAAAATCGGTGATTTTGGTTTTTGAACAGTAATAAAGCTTGTTGCTAAAAAAATAGAGCAGTGTTTGTTCACTGCTCTTTATAAGAAGATGCATTTAAGTTGAAGCTAAAACACAGATTGTGAATCTATTCACTTAATCAATACTTCTCCGTTAGTAGAACAAGAAAAGATCCGCTGTTGCGACCCTTTTGTACAACTCAAGCTACCCGTTACTTGAAGACGGAAAAACAATTATTTAACCTTTCTGCAACTTCATTGTTACTGTTAGTAAGATTTCAAATTATCTATCTTCATACAAATATTTTTTACTTTCTGAGACCTAAGAATTTCATCTATACACCAAAACAAACTCGATGATATAAGAGAGGTTATAAGAAAGAAATTATATAGATTGTCCCATTCCCATTTCGATAATAGAAATAGTATTAAAACAAACATAGTGGAAAGAAATAAATGAATTATTAATGCCGCGCCTCCTCTTAATATACCCTGTAACTTTTTTGTAATGAAATCGGAAAATATAGAAGTTGGTAATCCATAGAACAAAAGAATTGGAAGTAAATACATTCCTAACAAGATGACAAATCCTGACTGTTCCATAATGAAATAAATAGACATTACTAATACACAAGCTAATATAGCGGAAAGCAATTTTCTAATAATCAAATCTCATCCCTTCTATCCCCCATTATTAAACTTATCTCCCCGTTCAATAAGACATTGCTAATTATTCTCGAAAATGCATTGAAAACGTTCAACTCCAGGATACTTTTCTCCTAAACTTGTTATTTTGAATCCATATTTTTTATAGAAATATACAGCTTCTTTATCAGTTTCCGCCAATACGGAAGCTAACGAGTATTTTTCTAAAATAAAATTAATCATTTTACTTCCTATGGTTTCTTTTCTATGACTTGGCAATACTGCAATATGCTTAATCTCACAACGCTTTTCAACTTTAAATTCAATTCCAATACAACCTACAATCTCATCATCAAGTTTATAAGAATATAGTTTTCTGGTGGGTAATTCCATATATGCTTTATATTCTTTTTTAATGTTATTTTCTGAGGTGGCAAAGGATAAAAGGCTCCATACATTGGGGTGAATTTTATTTGATTTTAATTCTTCCAAAGAAACACCACCTTATTGAATTAAACTGTACGTTCGCGAAATCGGCAAAGGCAGCCTAATTGGCAAACAATCCTCTTCTAATCAAATTCGCAGTCACAGGTTTTTTCCCTAATTCACACGACCATATAGATAACTGGCCAATGTGATGTATTTCGTGGGCAACGACATGACGCATTACCTCTCCGTATTTGAAGCTTTCTGTTTCCTCAGTGGAATCAGGTTCCGTAAGAATCTGATTTTTACATCTCAATTATCTAGGATCTCACAAATGGTTCAATTTCCTCGTGACAATGTCTTGAAAAATCCTTGACCTTTAGCAAACTGGCATAATCCTCAAACGGAGGTTCTTCAGGTTCTGGTTTCACTTGCAAACCACAAATCCAGCTAAATTCGACATCCACGATGTGAAAAAGGGTGTACAGGATACTACCTACCCCACCCACTCGTTTCTTTAACAATTCTTCTTCCAGAATATTTTCACACCATGTAATCCAATCATGACGAACTTGCCAGTTATATTGAAACAGTTTCAACATTACGACAACCTCCATCTATTTTAGATTTAATATTTAATTTTCACCAAAAGACTTCAAAATCTTTTTTTTTAGATAAATGGCTCTAAAAACTCTGTTTTAATCCTACACACTATGGCCCGATCGTTGAACAAGCTTAAACACTTTTCTTCACTAAACTCCCTTTAGTTCAATAAGAGTGTAATTAAATATCAATTTTATATTTTCATTCTCCAAAGTCCAACAACATTTGTTCGGAGCCATTTAACAATCTCCATAAATTTTTTTGAACAGAGGATTCTCCAAAAGTCTATAGATAAATCTGATGATGCGAAAGGTTTTTTAATTATACTTAGCCCCTCTTAATCGTTCCAATTACCTTAATTATATTCTTCACAAATTTTTACTATTCGAGGTCCATTTTCATAGGGATTGGTCATTTTTTTGGCTACTGGCACAAAAAAGACTCCAATTTATTCCTTCGTTTTGTAATTTTGGATTCAATATAACAAAAACATAGGGAAAAAGTCATGTTTGTACCAATTCTGTAGTGTTGTCATTAAATTAAAAAGAAATGTAAACTTCCCGTTCTGTAAAAGTGTTACAAGCCTGTGATAATGTGATAAAAGATCACATACAGGAGGTAGCATCCGTGAAAAACTTATACATGAAGATGGTAGTTGTAGCATGTGTTGCTACAACTACTTTAATAGGCATACAAAATAGAACAGCAGAGGCTTTTACTGGTGAGCATTCAGTAAAAATAGAAAAAATTCCAAAAAATATAATACAAGAAACGAAAAAACACCAAAAAGGAGTTAATAATCGAATCACTCCCGATAAAGTGAAAGATACAGAAACAAAACAAGTAAAAGGTAAAAAAGAAAAAACGAAAGAAGAAAACTCTATAAAGATTTCAAGCAAAGAAAAAGATCTACTAGCACGCTTAATTCAAGCTGAGGCAAAAGGCGAACCGTTCAAAGGTAAGGTAGCCGTTGCAACAGTAGTGTTTAATCGTCTGGAATCTCCTGAATTTCCAGATACTATAAAGGGAGTAATAGAACAAAAAATTTGCGATTGTTATGCCTTTTCTCCTGTACAAAATGGGGAGATTAAAAAGCCGGCATCTATAGATGCTAAGAAAGCTGTAGTGGCAGCATTAAAGAGAAAAGATCGTTTACATGATTCCGTTTATTTTTATAACCCCAAGATTGCAACCGATACTTGGATCCGCAGCAGAGATGTTGTGACAACAATAGGAAATCATGTATTCGCAAAATGAAAAATTTCAAAACTTTAATATATATTGATAAGAAGGTGGGTCTGTTAAAAGACTCGCCTTTAGCATTATGTGAATACATAATTATACCTTTTCAAACTTTCTACCACGATTTCTCTCGGATATTCTGTATTAGATTCAGGAGTTTGAAGGAATGATAAATTTCCTACAGGAATTTAACTCCCGATAGAATTTATGAAAACCGTTTTTTTAAAAGTATCAGTAATTAATAAGAAATTCGGTGTTTTACATACGCTTATTCAATATAGTGTAGTGCTTTAGAAGAAAAATAAATAAATTACCTTTGAAAAAAACTCTCCTTTTCAGAAGAGACTTTCTGCAATTTAATAGACTTAGGGAAATGAGCGCCTTATTCAAGAAACGGTATAGTCATATAATTTATAATAACATTCTAAAAAGCTGTTCCCAATTATAGGTGCTCAACCTTTTACCTTTATGGCATCATATCTGTCGCCATTTTCAACTTTGTTGATTTATTTGGCATGGAAAGGAAGGCAACCGCGGCAATGATAAAGAGTCCTCCTAATAATTGATAAGCTCCAAAAGATTCGTTTAACCATAGGATGGAAACAATTGCTGTGACTAGTGGTTCAATACTGGATAATAGGCTTGTTTCCGTTGCACTTAAGTATTTTAAACTCCCGATATAGAGAATAAAAGAAACCGTTCCGATAATAATCACTAAGAGCATTAGCGATAACGTGTTAACTGTTAATGATTGTGCTAAATGTACAATGTTAAACTCTTGTTTGTAAATAATCAAAGCAATGCCACCAATTAACATTCCCCATCCAATGATGACAACAGTTCCCCATTCCTTAATCAGTGAAACAGGATGAAGCGTGTAAAATGTAAATCCAAGGGTGGTCAGTAGACCAAGGATAATGGCTTTTTTTGATAACACTACATTTTCGATGGAACCATTCGTAATTAGGAAAAAGGTTCCACCTAATGCCGCAATAACTGCCAGCAATTGCATTACTGTTGGTAGTTTTTTTGTTTGAATTGCTACATAGATGGTAATTATCACAGGACCAAGAAATTGAAACAGTACGGCTGTGACCGCATTACTAACATGGATGGTTTCAATAAAAACGTACTGTGCACCAAGCATTCCTAAAACGCCGAAAATAACGAGTTGAATCCAATGTCGTGGATGCTTCCAAATACCAAATATATTTTTTTTAGTGAGGACCAACAGCGCTAAAGTTAAGATTCCAGCTAACAGTAATCGCACAGTGAGAAAGTTGCTCGATGTAAGATCACTATTTTGAAAAAGCCACTGAATCATCGGTCCGGATATTCCCCATAATGTCGCACCGCTAATAATCATTAATAGTCCAACATAACGTTTTGTTTTCATGATGAATACCTCCTTGCTGAAAAGTTTCTTGTTTTCAATTAATAGAAATGCTTTTATAGAGGTATTATAATAAGAATCTGGCATGATGTTTAGGGTCACATTTTATATATATAAGGGGGTCAGATGAAATGTTGGAACTAACACCGAAGCTTGATTTGCATAGTGAAGTACCGCTATATGTACAGTTGTATAATTTTATAAAACAGCAAATGGATATGGGCAACCTCAAACCATACACTAAGCTACCGTCCAAACGAAAACTTGCTAAGTATTTGCAGGTGAGTCAAAACACTATTGAAGCAGCGTATGAGCAGCTTGTTGCGGAAGGATATATCGAAGGAATTCCACGTAAAGGGTATTTTATTTGTGAAGTGGAGCAAACATTTTCTAACGAAAAACAGAGCATCGTGCATATCAAAGAGAAATCCTATGAAGATAATATTAACGTTGATTTCACCCAGACAGGTGTTGATGTTCAATCATTTCCCTTTGCGATATTTCGAAGAATAGCGAACGATGTGTTAAAGGATGAGAATAAACAGTTATTAAAGATAGGACATCCTCAAGGAGAGTATGAGCTTCGTGAAGCCATTGCCTCCTATTTGTATGAATCACGTGGTGTCCAAGCTTCACCGAGTCAGATAATCGTTGGGTCAGGTACACCAACATTAACTAGACTTCTGTTTAAACTATTAAACGGAAGTAAGTATGCCATTGAAGACCCCGGGTATCATCAAAGACTTGTGAGATTCGAAAAGGGAAATGAAAATGTTCGGTTGATTCCGCTTGATGATGATGGGATGATGATTTCCAAATTAGAGGAAAGTGGTGCTGACATAGCTTTTGTTACGCCATCACATCAATTTCCTTGTGGAATGATTATGTCCATATCAAGACGAAAGCAGCTGTTAAATTGGGCTCTGGAAAACGAAAGGCGTTACATTATAGAGGATGATTATGACAGTGAATTTCGATATTCCGGAAAACCGATTCCTGCATTACAAGGCTTAGATTCTCACGAAAAAGTAATCTATATGGGGACGTTCTCTAAAGCATTACTACCGTCATTACGTATCAGTTATATGGTTCTACCTAAACGGTTAATAGAAAAATATCAAGAAAATTATTTTCACTTTATTCCTTCTGTATCCCGTCTTGACCAAGAGATCATCAAAAAATTTATGCAGGAAGGATATTGGGCAAAACATATTAATAAAATGCGAGTCGTTTACAGCAAAAAAAGAAATGCACTCGTTTCGGCAATTTCGACCAATTTTCTAGATTCTGTTGAAATCATTGGTCAAGATTCTGGATTACATGTACTAGTCCGTCTGAATAATGGTATGACTGAAAAAGAACTTATTGATCGGGCAGCAAAATACAGTATCAAAGTATATCCGGTATCAGGATATGGCAGGAGTGATAATCAAACAGTGTTGTTAGGTTTTGCTGTACTATCTGAGGAAGATATCCACACTGCTGTTCAATTGTTGGCGAAAGCTTGGATAAGGTAACTCCCTAACGTGGCTATTAAAATTAAGATTAATTAAAAACTCCCTTCTCTCCTTATACAACAACTGTATTAAAAACCGTTATTTTGAAAAATAAATTGATTAAAATGACGGTTTTCTATTGTTTCCTCCAAATAGGGTAATATCTCATAAATATTCAATTGAAGAGGAAGCCTAAACCAATAAAATAAAAACCAAGAGCTAAAAAAAGTTTTGCTAATGCTCCTAGCAGTTTAACTGTCTTGTCCATCCTCGAATCTCTCCTTACTATTTTAATGGTTTGGCGTCATATCCCTCTTATGGAAACATACATAAAATTACAAAATAATATATAAATTGCAAATGCAAAAAAAAGCTTAAAAAATAATATAACTACAATTAAGGTAATATTCGAGCAACATTCATTTTATCCCCCCATATTCTAGTTAAACAAAGTTAGTAATTATATATCTACACTTAACCGAGTAGAAAGCACCAGATTGGAGATCAAATATCATTGTAAAAACCATTTCTCCTTACTATTGGTAACTGTGGAATGAACCTAGCTTGGGATTTATTTTCAAAACTTTCTCTTGTAAAAAAATAACAAAAGAGAAGAACTACGTAAACACCAAGAACGTATGTCCCCGTATATTGAATTCTCTGCAACTAACTTAAACAAAGCCATTTTTGAAAAGTATTTCATGCGATTAGTCTTTGTCTAGCTCCAGCGACTATCGGCTAGCGGATTTTTACATCTCCTCCCTACGATAAGCGGGCATTAGTTTAAAATATACTTCAAATTTTACTCGGTGGAATTTGAACTGCCACTTTCAATAGCTTGTGAACTACCTCAGCACGGTTTCCCTTATCTCAATCACAGACTACGAAATCCATACACATATAACCAAGACGTATACGATTTTCATACTTTCAACAAAATATTGAACATTCACCATTTGAACATTAAACCCTTCCAAGAAGTGATAAACTATTAGAGTCTTATTTCTTTTGAAAAGAGGGTTTTTTGTATGAAAAAAATCTTAATTATATACGCTAGTATGACGGGACACACAGAAGTCATTGCCGAAATCATTGAGGAATCTTTAAAAGAAGAATGTTTCAAAGTCACTAGCAAAGAAGCTATGCGGACTAAGCCAAAAGAAATGTTGAAATACGATGGCATTCTATTAGGTTCTTATACATATGAAGGCGGCGTGATTGGCGACGACTTCATGATATTTTACGAAGATATGGAACGAGTTGATTTATCCGGTAAAGTAACAGCCGTGTTTGGATCAGGTGACAGATTTTATGAAGAAACTTTTTGTGTTGCCGTTGACTTAATTGCAGAGAAATTAACGGAACTCGGTGCAAACGTTGTTCTCGATGGTTTAAAAGTTGATCTTGTGCCTGAAGGTGAAGATGAAGAACGGTGCTGGAAATTCGCGAAAGACTTTGCGGAGAAAATGAAGGAGCTTATTCCTTCTTAATCTGTAATTTGGCCTGTTTTCACTCAGGCCCTCTCCCATTTACTTCATAAACGTTTTTTACTCCTACTGTATTTCCTCTCTTAAATAAATCTCCTAATGATATTTAACCCACATGTAAAGATGAAACGATCATGGAATATCTAGACCAAGAGGCTGCACGTTGGGCATGTGGAAGATAATGGGAAGTCTATTTAAAAAACGTGGTTTAGGAAAATGCAAAAAGGATTCGGTTGGCGTATTTGAAGTAACTCCTCTTTGGTTTTTTCCTTATTTTTAAACCACCATATAATTAGCCCAACCCAGTAAATCGCCCAAATAATATAATGAAAAGTGTCCATAAATTAACCTCTAGTTTCCTTTATTCCATATCCAGCTTCCTTCTTCAACTCCTTTGGTTAAATAAGAATCTTAAATTTTTCTTTTTAATACAAACAATGAAGTCTTGTTTCTGGAAATTCGCTTCACGATATTCATATTTATGCAACTACTATTGGCATTAGCCCAATAAAGCTTTGTTCTACAACCTGGACGGATTGTTGAATACAAGCTAAGGAAGATTGTTCAACTAATCTCCCTTTACCTTTACTTCAAAAAGAAAAGCATCCCTTATTTAAGGAATGCCCCCATTACTTGAAGATGAAAAAACAATTATTTATTCTTTCTGCAACTTCATTATTACTGTTAGTATGTTTTCAAATTATCTATCTTCATACAAATATTTTTTACTTTCTGTGACCTAAAAATTTCATCTATACACCAAAACAGACTCGATGATATAAGAGAGGTTATAAGCAAGAAATTATATAGATTGTCCCATCCCCATTTCGAGAATAGAAATAGTATTAAAACAAACATAGTGGCAAGTAATAAATGAATTATTAATGCCACGCCTCCTCTTAATTTACCCTGCAACTTTTTTGTAATGAAATCGGATAATACAGAAGTTGGTATTCCATAGATCAAAAGAATTGGAAGTAAATACATTCCTAACAAGATTACAAATCCCGACTGTTCCATAATGAAGTAAATAGACATCACAAATACACAAGCTAATATAGCGGAGAACAATTTTCTAATAATCAAATCTCATCCCACTTATCCCCCATTATTAAACCAATCTGCGCGTTAGTCGACTAAGAAAATGCCACAAAATTGGCAGCTGGATCTTAAACTCTTGTACTCGTGGAAGTATTCTTTTAGGTTAGAAGGTTACGAAGTTCTTTGGAAGATAGCATACGGGCTTTGTTTGATTTCATGTGAACCCCAGTTATAAACGGTTAACTAATTCCAACTTTGTTACATTTCGACGATATACTCAAAGCCACGAATTAATTTAAAAACTAAGTTTATTTTCTGTTCCTGAAAGCAGCCTTTGGATATTTTCCATATGCCTGAAAATTACCATAAACGTCATAAGGCATGCAAATATACAAAAATATAAGGTATGTCCAAAAACAGTAAAAAATGAAATAGCCGCAACAAGCATTGTAGCACATATTGTGCTTAAAGAAACGTAACGGGTTAAAGCTACAATTATCACAAAAAAGCCAAGGCAAAAAATTGCCATAACCCAGTCAATCATAAACAACACAGCCACTGCTGTAAGTGCTCCCTTGCCCCCTTTAAACCCAAAATATACCGGCCAGTTATGCCCTATAACTGCTCCTGCACCTGCGGCTAATAGGCTTACGCAATCATTAGCCTCTCCCGAATAATAGTAATCGCTAAGGATCAAGCCTATAAAACAAGCAATTATCCCTTTTAATATATCTCCCGCAAAAACAAACATCGCAGCAGATTTCCCAAGTACCCTCAGAGTATTGGTAAGCCCGGCGTTTTTACTTCCATGCCTTCTTATGTCCTTGCCGTATATTTTCCCAACAATTACCGCTGTATTAAGGCTGCCTAAAAGATAGCCCAAAGCTAAGGCAGCAAAAAGCTTTAAAATATCAATCATGACTCGTCTCCCTTAGGATTATTCTAATTTTCTTTAATTTCTCCATTATTTATTTCAATACAATATATAGTAAATCCTTCTTCAAACTAAACTCCCCTTTAACAAAACAAGAAAACTTGATCACCGTGCTAAAACGGCGGATTACCAGAAACAGGTATTAAGATGATTATGTTGAATTGTATGTAATGTAGAAAAGTAAAGTTTGTTAGGGGAGATAAATGGCAATGAGCTATCCTGTATTTATTGTAATATGCATTCTCATTTTCACAGTATTCGGATTTATATTAAAACCCATTATTCAAAAGAAATCAGGTGTGGAAATGATTACTTTCTCCATCTTAATTGTTTTAACAGGATCTTCCTTTTATAACATTAACCCTCATAGCGGATTTGGAATATTCGGGTTGTTTTTTGTATGGATGGGATTTTTAACTGGTGTTGTCAGTTTTCTTTTTAAAAGGAACTAATTTGGATAAATAGGTAGCTTATTTCCCTGGCTGGGTCAATCAAATTTCCCCAACATGGGAAAAAGCG
>NZ_JBYSWK010000025.1:0-60510 GCF_058781025.1 Heyndrickxia sp. FW510-T9
CTCTGGGTTTGGCGGAATTATCTCTGGGTTTGGCGGAATTATCTCTGGGTTTGGCGGAATTATCTCTGGGTAATCAAAAAATCCTGCATTTCAGCAGGATTTTTTGATTCATTATTGAATATGATTAGATATTTCACTCGCAATTTTTTGAAGTTCCTCTGAACTATAATCAGATTGATGTGATTTCCAAATTGCGCCGAATCCATCCCCTTTTCCATAGCGAGGAATTAGGTGTAAATGGAAGTGGAATACAGATTGTCCAGCAAATTCGCCATTATTATTTAACAAATTCATACCAATTGGTTCATAAGCAGTATTTAGGGCATTCGCAATTTTCGGCACTGCTTCAAACAGATGTCCAGCAATTTCTGAAGTTAATTCAAAGACATTCATTTTATGTATTTTCGGAATAACAAGTGTATGACCTTTTGTTACTTGGCTTAAATCAAGAAAAGCAAAGACATGTTCGTCCTCATACACTTTTGCACAAGGAAGTTCACCATTAACGATCTTACAAAAAATACAATCACTCACATCAATTCCACCTTTTCATTTTTTATTTATTATACAAAGAAATGGTGAAAGATGGAAGGCATAAGAAAAGGACGGGATTTCCGTATGGATCCCGTCCTTTGAAGGGGAAAATAGATATAGGTTTTCGTCTAATCAGCCTTTGATAAACACCTCATTTTTTCGATGAATGTGTTATAAAGCTAGTGGAGTAAATGACCTTTGTTCAACGTAATCATCCCCTTATTGTTTAAAAGTCATTTTTATATGCTTTTAAAACAGTAAGCGATCTACGACAAACACCTCATTTAATTGTTGGTGTAATACGTTGTGTCATTTTATGACTTTTCCCTAATCAGCTTATATTACGGAAATCGGTCTTTAACAACCACCCCGTTATAAGTTTGGTAAATCCCCTTCGATAATATGATGTGCAGTTTTAAAGGAGATATACACCTTTTTACAAAATGACAGTTTTCTTTTTTATTTATAGTGATAGTTAATGTTACAATAACCATAACGATTAAAGAAGGAAAGGACGTAGAAAATGTCTCTACTTGAAGTGAAAAACTTAATTGGCGGATATACGAAAAAGCCAGTATTGAAGGATATTTCTTTTTCCATCAACCAAAATGAAATTATTGGACTTATCGGTTTAAATGGTGCTGGAAAAAGTACAACGATTAAGCATATTATCGGATTAATGGAACCAAAAAAAGGATCCATTAAAATTAGCGGAAAAGAGCTGTCGACCGACCCAGATGAGTATAGAAAACAATTTTCCTTTATTCCGGAAACACCCATTCTATATGATGAATTAACATTGGATGAACATCTAAAAATCACAGCAATGGCATACGGTATAGATGAAAATACATATAACGAACGTATAACACCATTACTTAAAGAATTCCGTTTACATAAAAAATTAAATTGGTTCCCTGCCCATTTTTCTAAAGGTATGAAGCAAAAGGTTATGATCATGTGCGCATTTTTAGTAGAACCTAATCTGTATATAATTGATGAACCTTTTCTTGGACTTGATCCGCTCGGTATCCAATCCTTGCTTGATCTTATGAAGCAAATGAAAGAAAACGGTGCTGGTATCTTAATGTCGACCCATATATTAGCGACTGCAGAGCGTTATTGCGACGGATTTATCATTTTACATAACGGAACGATTAGAGCTAAAGGTTCATTGGAAGAATTGAGAGAGCAATTTAATATGCCGGGAGCAACATTGGACGATATTTATATTCAGTTAACAAAGGAAGATTCAGATGAAGAAAATTGAGAACCTTTGGATTGAAAGACTGCAATTATATTCCATCGAAATGCGCAAGTATTTAAAATACATTTTTAATGATCATCTATTGTTTGTTGCGATTTTCGCCTTGAGTGGTGGGGCATATTATTACAGCCAATGGGTAAAAACACTTGATAACCATTTTCCAATTGGGTGGGTAATGGGACTTATATTGGGTCTTGTCTTGACGATTAGTCCGATCTACACATTACTGAAAAATGCGGATAAAGTATTCTTATTGCCTCTTGAAACAAAGCTACATTCTTACTTTCGCAAAGCGATAACATTAAGCTTTCTCATACAGGCGTATATATTATTAATGGTTCTTGCCGTTTTAATGCCGATGTATGTACATTCAACAGGAGGAAGCTTCCGAACCTTTTTCTTTTATTTAATCATCATTTGGATATTGAAATATTGGAATCTTTACATGCATTGGGACATATTAAAATTTAGAGATCCACAAGTAGAAATTTCCGATTGGATCATTCGATTCGCTTTAAACACAATATTTGTGTTTTTGCTCGTTGAAAATACTCCCTTTTGGTACATTGGAGTTTTAGTACTTCTCTATTTAAGTGTCTATTTATATTTCCATCGTTTGGCGAAAGGAAAAACGATAAAATGGGATTTGTTGATTGAAAAAGAAGAAAAGCGCTTGACTGGATTTTATCGGTTTGCGAATTTATTTACGGACGTTCCAAAATTAAAAGGTCAGATAAAACGCCGCAAATGGTTAGATCCTATTCTTAATAGAGTAAAATATGGTCAACAAAATACGTATCGTTATTTATTTGCGAGAACCTTTGTCAGAACAAGTGAATACTTTGGATTGTTCGTTCGATTAACCATCATTGGCGGATTAATTCTGCTTTTCAGCGATCAGCGTTATTTAATGATTGGGGTAGCTATTTTGTTTTTATATTTAACAGGGTTTCAGCTTATCCCGATGGTGCGATTCCATGAATTGAAAATATGGTTGAATCTATATCCAGTTTCAAAAGATCTGAAAAACAGTTCCTTTTTAAAGGTGATTACGCTTGTCTTAATACTTCAAGCAGTAATATTCGGGATTCTCGCTTTGATTAGTAGTTCCTGGGTAAATGGAGTCCTTGTCCTTCTAATTGGCATTGTATTTGTATTACTATTAGTGAAAGCTTATATACCATCCCGGTTAAAAAAGTTAGATACAAATTTGTAATCAAGGATATGAAACGTTTATACAGCCTAATGCGAACGCGTTCACTAAACTTATTCGTACTGAATAAAAGTCGATCACGTGTACACATTAGGCTTATCTTTTAAACATAATAGATTCAAAAGGGGTATCATTTATGGATTACGAAACAATGGTACGTTCAGAAGCAGAAATTTGGAAACGTCGTATATCAAAACGTTCAGGCATGGTAAAACGTCTATCCGAAAAAGCACAAAAAAAATTAAATCAATTTATTCCTGAAAAAGCCCATAAGTTAATCACGGAGAGCATCAAAAAAATGATTCAAACGACACTTTTCGGTTCGGACTTTTTAACAAAGAAACGAGACACATCTGCATTATCATTAGAAGAAAAAGAAAAGCAAATAAAGGAAAAGCTTGGAGTGTACAGAAAAACAGCTGTTGTGGAAGGAGCTGGAACAGGTGCAGGCGGCATTTTACTCGGCCTAGCTGATTTTCCGCTGCTGCTTTCCATTAAAATGAAATTTTTATTTGAAGTAGCTACAATTCATGGTTATGATACATCTAAATATGAAGAACGATTATTTATTTTAAATGTATTCCAATTGGCATTTTCAAGTGATGAACACCGCGGGAAAGTGCTATCTATTATAGAAAATTGGGATCAAGAAAAAGTGCATTTAATGGATGTAGATTGGCGTACATTGCAGCAAGAGTATCGTGATCATCTTGATTTTGTAAAAACGCTGCAGCTAGTACCGGGAATTGGTGCTGTTGTTGGGGCGTATGCTAATTATAATTTAATTGAGCAGTTAGGAGAAACTGCTCTTAATGCGTATCGGATTAGAATATTGAATCATTCTATTAAGAAAATTGAAACTGAGTAAAAAGCTTAGTGGACTTCATGAGTTGAGCGGACTCCAGTTCCGTTATCTGTGACAAAATGGCTTATTTTCCGTTGTTTGCGGACACACGTTCCGTTATTAGGCAAAAAAGCATTGATTTCCTTGTGTTTTTCCGCCAATAGCGGAATCAGTGTCCGCTAAACGCTTAAATAAAGGACATTTTGTTAAAATAACGGATTCTGTGTCCTCATACCCCCTAATCACTATTATTAATTCTTTATAAAAAATAGAAACCGAGTAAAAGTTTACTCGGTTTCTTTAGTGGTATTTAATTATGAAAAGTAGGCTTATAGAAAGAACGATTTTCCAAAGCAAAGATTCTTTCCGAAAATTCTCCCGGCTTCACATGTTTTAATGCACGATCTAACATATTCATCTTCGCATCGACATTATCAATATAGTGAAGTATTTCGGCTTCTTTGATCATTGGAGTCTTGGCACTACCCCATTCAAGCTTCCCGTGGTGGCTAAGTACCAAATGCTGAAGCACCATAACTTCTTCACCATGAATATTAAGTTCATCCGCCGCTTTACCAATTTCATTGACCATTATCGTAATGTGGCCTAATAAATTCCCTTCTACTGTATACGTAGTCGAAATCGGTCCTGACAGCTCCATTACTTTTCCTAAATCATGGAGGATGATACCGGAATATAATAAATCCGTGTCTAAGGAAGGGTATAAATTAGCAATTGCTTTTGCTAAATTGAGCATGGATACAACATGGTATGCAAGCCCTGATACAAATTCGTGATGGTTTTTTGTTGCTGCTGGATATTCTAGGAATCCCTTATTATATTTTTTTAATAAATGTCTCGTAATTCTTTGGAGATTGGGGTTTTTCATTTCGAAAATAAATTGAGTTATTTGACTCATCATCTCATCTTGACTAAGCGGTGCTGTCTCTAAGAAGTCTGAGATTTGAACATTATCCTGTGGGTTTGCAGGGCGAATTTGGCGTATTCTTAATTGCATCCGTCCGCGATAATTTTGAACATCGCCGTTCACCTTCACAATTGTTTCCGGCTTATAGGCCTGTTCATCAGTCTCAGAAATATCCCATAACTTTGCTTCTATATCGCCAGACCGGTCCTGTAATACTATTGATAAAAAAGGTTTCCCATTACTGGCAATTCCTTTTGTAGATGATTTTACAAGTAAAAACAATTCGATTTGTTCTCCGACTTCAAATTCCATAAGTCCTTTGGTCATCTGTTAAACCCCCGTTTCTCGCTTCTTTAATGTTTACACCGAGTATACCATAATTTGCATAAAGATTACTTTTTAAAAATTATCCAATTGCTTCTACTTTTTGCTGAGATCCCTTTAAATCTATAATTGTATCATGAGAAAATTCTTGTAAAAGATGCTGATGACAGGTAAAAAACAGTATCTGGGTTGTTTTGCTGATTTCTTTTAATAATTCCAGAACTTTATTCGTTCTTTTATTATCAAAGTTTACAAAGCTATCATCGATAATAATTGGAAAAGGATATTCATCTTTTAATACTTGAACAAGTGCAAATCTTATAGCCACATATAATTGCTCTGCGGTTGCCTGACTTAACTCTTCCGGAGCAAAAATCATACGATCCTTTCTTTCCACCACAATTTTTCCGTCTTCCTGCAAATGTATTTGTACATACTCTTCATTTGTAAGCAGTCGTACATAGCCTTTCGATTTTTCCATTACTTTCGGAAAACGGTCCTTTTTTTGCCGCTCCATTGTTAGATTTAGCATTTGCTTTGCAATCGCCACTTTTGCCCATTGTTTTGCTTTACTATTGAAGTGATCCCTTAACTGATAGAATTCATGGAGTTTTTCTGTATACGTTCCACCTTCTTCTAATACAGCAATTTCATAATTTACTTGTGCAAATTCCTTATGAAGGATATCCAGTCTTTTCGAGTTTGTTTGAACAAGATCAGCGAGTTTTTGATTTTCCATTTCAAGCTCATCCACAGAATCTATTTCAACATCTGTAAAAATATTGTGATTGAATTTTTTCTCTAAAATGGCAAGATTGGATTGAAGTTCTTGAAATTCATTGTATACTTTCGCTTTCTTGCGGAAATCCTCTTTATCCTTTGCACCTGCGTCCTGTAGGAGTTCTTCCATAGCATTATTCAGAGCTGTATTTTCATTTGACCATTTTCGTTCATCGTTTTTTAGTTCTTCGATTTTTACATAAATCTCCTTATATTTCCCTTGGTAATCTTTTGCTTTGTTCAAATCGTTCTTTATTTGAATAATAGCTTCGTTTATCGGCAATGCTTGTTCGGTATCTGTTTTAGTGAGCTCTTCAAGCTTACATTCCCATTCCTCGTATTTCGCTTTTACTATATTGTAATTTTTTCCTCTTTGTTCTTTATTTTCAACTATCTTAGAAAGCTCCGTTAATATTTCGAAAGCATCAGAAAGCTGATCAGATGAAAATTGGCTTGGTAACCTCAACTCGTTTTTTATATTGTTAAGAATTTCCTCAGCTTCTTTCCATTCTAGTTTCCAATGTTCTAATGCTGTATGAACACTTTCAACACGATTTTGCTGTATTTCAAGCTGCAGAAGCAGATCCTTCCATTTCTGTCTTAAATCTAATTGACTTGCATATTTTTCCGAATGGTCATGATTTTTTTCTTGTTCACCCAACTGTTCCAATAAATCCTTTTCTCTTTCTTGTAATTTTGAAAGCTCCCGAAAAGAACTCTTCCGCTTTCCTTTCTCCAATCGAGAAGAAACCAATAGAAAGACAATTCCTATTAAGGCGAAAATCGCAAGGAAGCTTTGCTTAGATAGAAAACTGTATACTACTAAGCAAACTAAAAGAAGGCTGAATATTATAAGACGAAATCCACTGGCAAACGATTGATTATTCCCTCTTGCCATTTTCAACATGTGAATTTGTTCTTTGACATGCTGACATTCTAACTGTAATTGTTCCAAACGATTTCGATTCTTTTGATTTTCAGAGAGCTTACGAAACTCGTCTTCTGGAATTAGTCTGTCTTCTATCATTTCAATTTTCGATTCAATCTCAGCTAAAGACTTCTTCTCCGCCTCAGCTTGCTTGGATAAATCCTTTTCACGGGTGCTTAAAGCGAAATAATCTTTTGTAGCTTTCTTTATACGCTCCTTCATCCCAATTCCTAAATCTATGGTTCCTAGCTTGTCGATATCCATATCGTTATAGTGAATATCCCTCGCCAGTCTTTTCATTTGCTCATCTATTTCTTCTAATTCATATGTTAATCTTTGCAACTGGTCTTGCCATTCCTGTGCTTGCGACCATCCGTCCACGATTATCTGAATGACAGATTCGTTTTCCAATATTACAGAATCTGGTATAACCGTTTCTAGTTGTGTTTCAAAAGCTATCTTCCGTTCCTGAATGGTTGTTAAATAACTGGTTAAGGTACGCAATTGGTCTTCGAAATGCTCTAATCTACTTAAGCCATCAATCGGGAATTTTACTTCCCCTATTTCCTGCAAACGCTTATTAATTTGTTCTCTCTCTTGATGAAGTGGCCATTCTTGAATTTGCTGGTTCAAGCTTTGCATATTTTGTTGATACTTATGTATTTGATCCTTCAATTCTTCTATCTCTTGTTGCATTTGCCAAGCTTGCTGTTTTAACAGAGTATAGGATTCATTCTGTTTCTTTCCTTTTTTCAGTTCGACATCCTTTTCCTTTAGGCTATCTAGCAATTGATTAAGTTCAGGCTTGCGTCCATTTGGTTTAAAAAGTGCATCCAATTCCTTTTGCAGCTGCTGCTCCGAATTCATTAGCGTATCCGTTCCAAATGTACCTGCCGCTATTAAATACCTACTAATGTCTTCTCCTTTCATCCTTCCGACATCTTGAATCCCGTGGATATTGAAGGAAAAAATGGATTGGTACATACGCCTGTCCATCCCATTTAGAATTTCACTTAAAAGATCATCACTTCCGACAGTACCATTCTCTAAGATAACCGTTACATCCCCTACCGCTTTGCCTCTTATCCGTTCCACCGTAATTTCTCCGTGTTCCTTTGTTTCTAATACTAATTTCCCTCCATATTTCCCGCTATTTTTCGGTTCGTAGCGGAGTTCTGTCTGTTGTTTAGTCGGGAACCCAAATAAAATACTATGAAGAAAGGACATCAGTGTTGATTTACCAGCTTCATTTTCACCATATATAACCTGCAGAGGAGTAACGGACGGAAAATGAAAATCGGTTAGTTTTCCATATCCATATATATAAATTTCTTTAATTTTCACCTTTTCCACCTCCTGTTACGATTTTGAACTTAACAATTGTGTTAGCATTTGCCCCGCGTCTTTTAAAAGCTCTGTTTTGTCCTCAATAGAAAAATTGTCTAAATACTTGCTACTTCTAATATGTGTATACAATTCCCCGATTGCTTCTTCAAAAACAGCATTATCATCCAACACATCTAATGTTCTATCTAATTCATTTTTAAAAGATGGATATTCACTTAAAAAAATTGCATCCTTTTTAGAGCTATTTTGTTTCACTTGATAGGTCCAAACAAAATTATCTTCGTGTTCTTCTCCATCTTGAAGACTTTCTAATAACTCACCGTTAGTAATTTTTTCGAGTGCTTTTACCTCTAAATTGTTCGTATCCACAATTTCCAAGCGAAGCAATATTGCTTGATCCTTTTTACGAATATTCTCCAAAACCTCTTTACATTTTAAAAACAGTTCATGAAAATAACTGCTCTCTTTCGCGGATAAGGTTATGGATTCCCAAATAATATCGGAGGTTTCAATAAATTCTAAGGTGGTTTCATGTTTTGACAAAGTGACGGTAAAACATCCTTTCATTGCTTGTTCCTTCGAATTGCGACCTTGTACATTTCCAGGATAGACAATATGCGGGTCCTCGTGTAAAATTTGCTGCTTATGAATATGACCAAGTGCCCAATAATCCATCTCCTTTTCTAGCAAATCGCGGATAGAAAACGGAGCATAAGGCTGATGGTGCGTACTTCCACCTTCACAATGACCATGAAGAATCCCTATGTGAAGATCACCTTCAGGAACTTTTTTGTACAGTTCCACTTTGCTATCTGTTACATGTCTTTCGGGGTAGCTAAATCCATATAAATGAACCTTGATACCTTTATTTGTAATATACTCCATTGTCTCTACTTCGGAGGAAAACACATGAACATTGTCAGGCATTTCAATGGTTGTCCAATGCCCTCCCAGATGGTCATGGTTTCCATGTATGATAAAAACATCGATGCTTTCCTTTTGAAGTCTTTCCATCTGTTTGCGCAATCTTGCTTGTGCCTTAATGCTGCGGTCTTCCCCATCATATAAGTCACCGCTAATGATGACAAAATCAATCTTCATCGAAATGGCAGCATCCACTATCTTCGTAAAAGCACGAAATGTACTCTCTTGTATTCTTTTAAAAATTTCTTTCGGCATATATTGCAAACCAACAAAAGGGCTATCCAGATGAAGATCTGCACAATGAATAAATGTGATATTTCCCAAAGGAATACGCCTCCTCTCGAATATACGTTCTCTATTTTTTATTATAAACAAAATTTTAGATTATAAAAGGTTATAAATAGAAAAAAACACCTCAAAAGGTGTTTTTTCCACTGATTTTATCTATTTTTAGACATTTGTAATGCATTCTTAATATTTTTCAATGAATTCGATTTACCGTATAGAAGAACACCTCCGCGGTAAATTCGTGCACCGATCATTCCTATAATAGTAATTGAGATAACAAGGATTACGATTCCTACTATTCCATTCCATGCTGGGAGATTCAGCATACCAATTCTCATGAACATAATCATCGGTGTGAAGAATGGAATAAATGATGTAACAGTAACAAATCCGGATTCAGGATTATTTAATCCAAACATTGAGATGAAAAAGCCTATCATGACTAAAAATGTCATTGGCATCATCATCTGCTGTGCATCCTCGGACCGACTAACAAGGGACCCAAGAAAGGCTGCCAAAGTGGCGAAAAGTAAATACCCTAACAAGAAGAATATCACTGCATAAAGAATAGTCGACACTGGTGTACTGGAAAATCCAAATGCTTCAAAAAATCCACCAGTCATATCTTTTAAATTTTGTTTGATTAAAAAATACCCAACAAGAAGCAATACGACCATTTGTGTTAATCCTAAAAGGGCGACACCAAATATTTTTGCAAACATTTGCTTCGTTGGCGATGCGCTTGAAATAAGAATTTCCATTACCCGCGATGCCTTCTCTGTTGCTACTTCCATTCCGACCATGTTGGCATAGAAAAGGACGGAAAAATAAATAGCAAACAATAAGATATAGACAAGACCTCTTGCTTGTGCAAGTTCTTTTTCGGATTTGGCATTTTCTCCTAAGCTTACCTTTTGAAACGATATCGGGCTATTTAATAATGTTAGTTTTTCCGGAGTCAGCTTTAAACTTGTTGCAGCCATCATCGTTTTAACTGTTTGCAGTGCTTGTTTTACAGCATTTATCGTACTTGAATCTGTAATGGTTTTTGCTTTGTAAACAGCACTTGGCATTTGATTGGAATCAAGGGTTATTACCATATATCCATCATATTTACCGTCTTTAATATTTTTTTGGAGCTCATTTTCAGATTTTTGTACTTTTTCCAAATGTATATCTTTATCCACAGCTTTTAATTGGTTTTCAAACGGCTGAAAGACACCATTGGTTTCGTCAATAACAGCAATCTTCTTCTCCTTATCACCGCTACTGAACAAGTCGATAATTTTGCTCATATTTCCTAACAGCAAAACACCGGCAAGCATAATGATAGAGGTAATAATAAAAGACTTGAATTTTAATCTCGTGATATAGGTGTGAGATAGCATAATCCAAAATTTATTCATAGGAAGCACCTACCTTTTCTATAAAAATATCATTCAAAGAAGGTTCCTCTAATGCAAATTTGCGTATAAAGCCTTTGCCGCTTATTTCGGAAAAAATCGATTGGGATACTTCCTCTGATGCTATTTGCAGATATGCACCCTCTGATGTCTTCTTCCATTTTACAACGCCATCAACATCCTGCAAAAAGCTAAGATCAAAATCTGCATGGATAGTCACATTTTTCTTTCCAAATGCTCTTTTTATTTCCTTTAGGCCGCCATGAACGACCGGGCTACCGTGATGCATGATACAAAGGCTTTCACATAACTCTTCAACATGCTCCATTCTGTGACTGGAAAATACAATGGTTGCTCCATCATGTTTCAAGTCGTTAACAGCTAATTTCAGCAGCTCTACATTTATCGGATCTAGACCGCTGAATGGTTCATCCAAGATTAACAGCTGTGGTTTATGAATAACAGAGGCAATAAATTGAATTTTTTGCTGATTCCCTTTTGAAAGTTCCTCCACTTTCTTATTTTCATATTCTGGTACATGGAATCGATTCAACCACTGTTTCAATTCTTTTTCCGCACTTTGTTTATCCATTCCTCTTAATCTTGCTAAATAGATAAGTTGATCTTTCACCGTTTGCTTTGGATAAAGCCCACGCTCTTCTGGTAAATATCCAACGAGTGAGCTTGCAGCTTCATTAATTTGCTTCTGGTTCCAGGTAATCTCACCAAGATTGGGAGTTAAGATGCCTAAGATCATACGAAAGGTTGTTGTTTTTCCCGCACCATTAGCACCTAAAAATCCAAATATCTGCTGTTTCGGAATCGTTAATGATAAATCATTGACAGCGGTAAAATGGCCAAATTGTTTTGTAACATGATTTATGTTTAAAGACAAAATGAAAATCCTCCTTTATATTGCATTCACAATCTCCTTTACGGAAGAATTACGAAAAGGTTCCTTTCTATTCTACTACAATATGGTATTTAAATTGATCAAATATTGTAAAATCTATGATAAACTATAATTAACATGTATCAATGAAGGAGGAGCAACCATGCCTAACTATAAATTAACAGCATTTGAAGCCAATGGGGAAAAATTATGCGATGAAACATTTGAGGCTACAAATGACAATGAAGCTAAGAGAATAGGTGAATCCATTTTAATAGAAAAAGGAGCACTCGAAAAAACGCATCGATGCACCTCCCCTTCTGGAAAATTATTATTATTCCATCGATGAATCGGCCTTTTTTAGGTCGATTTATTATTTTCCTAGAAATTCCGGGTTTCCCCTTATGTTTTCCGAACGATCTATACTTTTCTGACAGGTTCTAGGCATATTTTCCTTCCATTTTACGAGGTAGATGACCTTTCGTCAGTTTTTTCGATTTAACTGGCACGTTCCACTCCTCATCGTGACCTTTCCTCTGCTTTTCTCCCGGCAACGGGCACATTCCCTTCCTCATTGTGACCGTTCCTTTGCTTTTTTCGCGACAACGGGCATTCCCTTCTTCATCGTGACCTTTCCTCTGCTTTTCTTGCGGTAACGGGCACATTCCCTTCTTCATTGTGACCGTTCCTTTGCTTTTTTCGCGACAACGGGCACATTCCCTTCTTCATTGTGACCGTTCTTTTGCTTTTCTCGCGACAACTGGCACGTTCCACTCCTCATTATGACCGTTCCTCTGCTTTTCTCATGACAAAGAGCACTTTCCCTTTCACATTGTGACCGAACCTCTGTCATCGCCACGGCAACAAGTACATGCCGACTTTCACTTTGACTGTTGTTCAGATTCTAAACGACATTTCCCACATGTTTTCCAAGTGAAATGTCCTTTTGACTTAGGATTTCCAAACAAAAAGACAGGTATGCCGCACTGGCACCTGCCTTCTAAGCAACAATTATTTTATTACGTTCATTTTCTTTAAAAACTCTATTGGCGGTTGCTTTCGAAAATGTTCCTTCACCATATAGGATACTCCATTTTGATTATTGGATCGAGTTATCCAATCAGCCGTCTTTTTTAATTTTGCAGACGCATTTCCCATTGCTACTCCAAGACCTGCCCATTCTAATAATGGCAGATCATCAATACCTGAGCCAATTGCAACCACTTCTTCCCGCCCAATATTTAATTGTTTACATACATATAAGAGCCCCTTAAGCTTTGACACACCAGTAGGTACAATTTCCAATTTTGTATCGTCGTTTTCAATACAATCTACTTCGTGGAACATTTCCTTTATAGCCTTAGTCGCATCATGCAAATCCTCTAAATCATTAAAGATTACCTCTATTTTTGGAGGTGCAACTGGTGTTTCTCTTAATTTTTCAACTAATGAATCAACATATTGTTCCGAATAGGAATAACGGTTCGATGATTGAAACACAATTTTGCCCATTAAATTGCTAGGCATTTTACTCTTATTGCCAAGGGTGAAATCCTCATGGACTAGACGAATTTGGCATCGAAATGCTTCTAAAAATCGAACCAAGTCAATGGTTGAGTTCTCACTTATTTTTTTAACTAATATTGGGTTTTGTTTTTCATTTGCAATAAATGCACCTTGATGTGTCACCAATGGTGCATTTACTTTTAAAGTATTTCCCAGCCTGCTTGCAGTTGAAAAATTTTTCGAAGTAACAATGGATACATAAATCCCTTTTTCAACTGCATACTCTACTGCTTCCTTCGTTGCTTTATTTAAACGCCCACCCGTGTTCAACAAAGTATTATCGATATTCAGCGCAAGCAGTTTATAAATCATAGATGTACCTCCTCTTGTTTGCAGCATTACCACTTTGTTTCTATAAACTTATGTGTTTTTTTTACAGTCTAGAACTTTTTGAAAGGGATTAGTTTGAATGGGAAAAAAGAACAAAACAAAAGGGCAACCCGCAAGCGATGGACACTTTTTGGGTTACCCTTTTTCGTTTATTAACTCATCTTTCCGTATAATTCATCAAGTGGCTTCATAACAATTTTATTCACTTCATTAATGACAATGCTCATTTGTTGTTCAGCATCCATTAATTGTACGATTTTTTGATTTTGTTGCACCATTGCTGCTACACTTTGTGCCTCTTGTACTTCATTCTGTGAAATGTTTTGACCTGACATTTGCTTTTCTTGAAGCTTCATTTGGATATTACGAAAATGGTCGAATAATTTTTTCGCAGCCGGATCCTTTCTTATTTCCTCATATCTAGCTTGTAATGTTTTATATTCTTGACTATTTTTTAGTGCATTTTCTAATTCATATGCAATATCGTAAAAATTTGTTGCCATTAATAAAACCTCCTCTAAGATCTCTTACCCACTATAACAAAGTATGGGCATTCTATCCAATCTGCTACCATAATTTGAATGTTTCGGTTCGAAAGCCTAGCAACAGCATGCAATTCCACATGAACTGTACATGTTAAGCTTTCATCCACACAAAAAATTATATGAATTACACAAAATAATAAGCAAAATCCCTATAAGGTATACTGGGGAAACCAATTTAAATTCCACTTATAGAAAAAAATGAACCAAATAAGAATAAAATACATACGATATCAGCAAGAGCCCAAAAAATGATTTTTTTAATGAGGAAAATGTTTATGAGCTTACAAGTTTCTCTTCAAAGTTCGAATGAATTGGCAGGACATACGCCTACTATTCAAATCCCTTTATGGATCATTAGACAATTAAATATACCTATAAAAAAAACAATCCAAATTCGAGCTGGAAACAAATGTATATTAGCAAACTTGCTTTTATTAGAGGAAGAAAAAAATAAAAATCTAATAATGAATCAAAAACTCTACCAACAATTATCACTTCCATCTATAACTTTCGAAATAACGGCAAATTACCAAAATCATGCGCTTTGGATTGGACCATTTATCGCTGTCTTAACAGAGATAAAGTCTAGCAAGAATGAGTCTCCTATCTTCGGTTCCATCCATGAATTTTGCAAAGAACTTCATCATTATAGCCAACAAACGGGAGCCGTTGTTTATATTACTTCCTTTACCAAGTACCCACACAAAGGATACTACCTTATGGATAGTGGTTGGGTTGAAGCAAGTATTCCATATCCAGATTTTATCTATAATCGAATTCATTCAAGAATTACTGAAAAAGGGAAGTTATTCAAACAAACAGCGCTGGAATGGGGAAAAAACAAATCCATCCTCTTTAATTCTTGCTTTCTATCAAAATGGGTAGTTCATGAGAAATTTAAAAAATCCAACCAGCTTCAATCTTTCTTACCAAAAACATACCTTTATGATAAAGAAAATTTTCCTGAGTGGTTGTATCAATATAAGGATCTTTTTATCAAGCCTGTAAATGGAAGCCAAGGACGGGGGATTATCCATGTATTTCAAAACAATAATGAGATTATGATAGAACGAACCAGTTTATCTCTACCGAACAAGTTAAGATATCAATCAGCCGTTCAAGCAGCTTCAGACATCCGTAAATGGATTAATAAAAAAGCATTTATTATTCAAGAAACACTTCCATTAATTACAATCGAGAATAAAAAAATTGATTTTCGTTTTTTATGCCATAAGATTAATAATTTCGAATGGAAAATTACATCTGCAGTGGGACGTATATCTGCTGATGACCAATTTGTATCAAATATCGCTCAAGGTGGTACTTTATCTCGCCCTATGGAAATATTAAACAACCATTTCACTAAGGAAAAAGCAACTCTCACAAATCAGCTGATGAAGGATTTAGCGCTAGAAGTTTCAAGGGTAGTGGATCAAAGCTTTGATGGATTATTTGTAGAATTAGGCATCGACATTGGAGTAGATATAACAGGAAAACCATGGTTAATTGAGGTAAATTCAAAGCCATCAAAACAAATGGACACTGTAAAAAATCTGATACGCCCTTCTGCAAAGGCTATTATTAATTACTGCAATAACAATTGGAAAGAAAGGAGTCACAATGATGATAACGTTGGGGATTTTAACGCTCCATCCACATGAAAACAATTCCTATTTTGATGAAATTGCTAAACGAGCAAAACAATACGAAATAGATATTTATCTCTTTTCGCCAGAAATGATTAACCCTACTTCCTTACTAGTAAATGGCCTCTATTATGATTATGACCAACAGAGATGGCAAGAAAAGGAGTATCCGATTCCGGAATTTCTTTATGATCGCTGCTTCTATGGTGAAGACCGCAAATCAAATGAAGCCCAAGCAATCGTTTCATGGTTAAAATCTAGAAAAGATAATAGATTCCTAGGCTATGGTTTGCCAAACAAATGGAGATTATACGAAACACTGATCAAAAGCCCTGATATTGCCCCTTACTTACCAATTACCAAAAAAGCCTCTAGCCCTGAAAAAATAATTGCAGCAATCAAGCAATATAACGAAATTATCTTGAAACCGATAGATGGTGCACACGGATATGCTGTTTATTCGCTCAAGCTTATCAATAATACTATTAAAATTCAAACAACCAAGCAAGAAAAAGTGATTGAAAAAACGTTTACGAATCATGAACAAGCAAAAACTTGGTTAGAGAAATTGCTCACAAAACAAATATTCCTCATCCAGCCTAGATTAGATAATCGAGATAAGACAGGAGCCCCTTTTGATCTACGGCTTTTAATACAAAAAGACGGAAGCGGTAATTGGTTAGAAAGAGGCAAAGCCATTCGCATCGGTAGTGAAGATGGCTTATTAACAAATATTTCAGCCGGTGCCAGTGTGCATTCCTACGAATTATGGCGTTCAAAAGCTACCGGATTCAACCACTTCTATTTAGAAAATGAAATTGAGGAATTGCTATCGATACTTCCCTCGCAATTAGAGACGATGTTCCATCCATTATTTGAGCTCGGTATTGATATCATTATTGCCAAGGATCAATCTATTTGGGTTTTAGATATAAATTCTAAACCGGGCAGAAAAATTATTAGTATGACAAATCCTGACCATATGGAATCTATATATGAAGCCCCACTTGTATATTGTCAGTATTTAGCTACGAATATCAAAACACCTATAGAAGATTATTAGGAGGTATGACCATGCCTACCCGCTATAACATAGAATTTTTTGATCAATCAAGCCTAAAGCTTTATTTTCCTGTGAATATGAATCTAAAAAATCAATTGCAAAAAATCTCCTTTGGCTCCAATATCATAGAAACAAAATGTGAACGACAACCAAATGGCCGCAATATCATTTCCATAAGTAAGGGACTGGCGCAGAAGCTCCAACTACCAGAATTCGTTAGGTCTATATATATATTCGAAACAGATGATCTTCTCGTTATTGGACCTCTAGTCGGAATCTTTTCTTCCGGATTTACACCATATCAAATAAAGCCGATTGGCGAAAGAACCTCTATATTTGAAAAGCTATTATCAGTACAATCTTCCGTCGGTGTCGTCCCATTTTTATTTGGTGAGCAGCATATTGATTGGGACCAAGGGATGATAGAAGGATTTTTCTATACGAAAGATGGCTGGGAGACAAGAAAGGTACCTTTTCCTAATGTAGTATATGACCGATTGCCGAATAGAAGAAGTGAAAAACGACGAGCGACACAGGATGTAAAAGAAAAGCTTAGCCAAGAATATATGATTCCATGGTATAACCCTGGATTTTTCAATAAATTAGATGTGTATGAAAGATTATTACAAAGCGACATTGCTGAAAAATATTTACCAGAAACGTTTCCTTTTTCCTCTTTTTCACAAATTGAACAAATGCTTTCGAAGTATGGTCATGTTTATATAAAGCCAATGAATGGAAGCTTAGGTCTCGGGGTACATCAAATTCTTTATCACCGCGAAGAGCAAGCCTATTATTGTAGATATCATGATGAAACTAATCATTTAATCAAATTTAAATCATTAGAAGCATTAATGAAAAAAGTATTTGGCAAGAAAAACCTTGACAGAATGGTTATACAGCAAGGAATCCTATTGAGGAGATTTAATCAGCTACCAGTTGATTTCAGGGTACATGTCAATAAAAACAAAGATGGCGAGTGGAAAGTAAGCGCAATAGCAGCTAAGGTTGCTGGAAATGGTAGTCCTACTACACATATAAAAAATGGAGGAAGTATTAAAACAATCGAAGAGGTTTTCGATAATGCAGACGAATGTCAAAATTATAAGCAAAAGCTAGAGAAAGCAGCATTAGATCTAGCTGGTATTATTGAAGAGCAAATGGAAGGAATAGTTGGGGAAATTGGGTATGACTTTGGGATCGACACAAACGGCGATATATGGCTATTTGAAGCAAATTCTAAGCCGGGAAGATCCATTTTCACACACCCGAATCTTAAGGAATTCGATGTGTTAACACGGAAACTCTCATTATCTTTCGCAGTGTTTTTAACAGAAAAGGCAGTGAAAAAGCCTGAGGAATTGTTTTTATGAATATTTATTTTCATCCCAAAAAGAATACTTTCGTTCATATAGATAAAAAGAATGGACCATATTTTTGGGGTAAAAATGATGAATTTCTTCCTTGTTCGGAAGAAATTGATTCACCTCCATTTGTTTTTAAAATGAAAACAAACAAAATGAGGATTGGGCCACTAATTGGAATATTAATAAGCCGTAACAGCCGCAATGAAGTGATTGGTGACATTGATCTTTATATCGGAATTCAAAAGGAATTGCAAAAACAAGGTGGACTTTCCTTTCTTTATAGTCTTGGTAATTGTGGAAAGGATTTTATCAATGGCACTTGCTATTGCACGGTGGCTGAAAAATGGATTCAAGCAAGCTTCCCCCACCCACAGCTCGTTTATAATCGTATTTCATCCAGATTGCATGAAGAAGAAGAACCGTTTATTCAGCATGTGGAATGGATGAGGGAAAATAATATTATTTTGTTCAACCCTGGATTTATAGATAAATTTCTGATGCATCAAATTTTCTCGAAAAATCAACAACTAAAACCATTGCTACCAGAAACCATTTTAGTAGAAAAAGAAAGTCATGCTTTGCAGCAATTTTTGCAAACCCACAACAAACTGTACTTAAAACCAACGAAAAGCTCTCAAGGGAATGGCATAAAGTTATTAACCACCCAAAAGGGGAACAAGTTTCAAATTCGAACGAATGCAAAAATCGAATATTTTACCTCACTACCAATTCTCATTCGTTATTTAGAAAAACATTGTTTAAAAAAACCTTATATTGCACAAGTTGCCATTGACAGTGATTTAATAAACGGCAAAAAATATGATTTTCGAATTCTTTCCCATTTTGAAAAAGATAAATACAAAATCACAGGTATCGGGGTTAGAATGGCTAAAATGGACGGAATCACGACCCATGTTTCAAAGGGAGGAGAAATATTTCCATTCCAGCCTAGCACTCATAAAAGATTAATACATGACTTCAAAAATATGGTTGATGAATGCGGAAAATCTCTTTCGGAGGATCTTAGTTTTTTTGGAGAATTTTCGATAGATGTTGGCATGGATACTAACGGAAAGCTTTGGATATTTGAAGTAAACGCGAAACCTATGAAGTTTGATGAACTAGAAATTGAAAGAAAAAAACACGCTAAATTAATTCAGCTTTTTAATGAGCTGACAAATTATTAATGGCTGTTTTTGTATAGATTGTAGCTTTTCATAAATGGCTATAAATCCTTAATAGTCTTAGTTTCGGGTATCTTTTCTTAAATAGTTTTTTTATTCTTAACATGGGAGTTAATAAGGATTTTCTCCTACAAAATTAGCATAGTTTAAGAAAAGAACCTTATTAATACGTTATAATATAGCTATTGAAACAAATGGAGGCTGGTGTGATTGATCCAACATTTTCAGTACAAATCCTTATATTCCAATGAGAACTTACCCGGCTGGTCTTTCTCCTTTTTTTATCATAAACAAATGATTACTGGAATTTACCACCCAGACGGCATGATCGAATGGAAAATGGATGGAGTTATTCCGGACAATGAGGAAGATTTGAAAAAACAAATCCATGAAATTATGTTATTTCATGTGTATGACCATTAGAAAAGTGGAAGCGCCTTGCCCATCGGCGTACGGATTTCGTAGTCTTCGACTGAGATAAAGGAAACCGTGCTGAGGTAGTTCACGAGCTATTGAAATTGGCACTTCAAATTTCACTTGATGTTGACTTATCGTAGGGAGGAGACGGAGAAATCCGCTAGCCGATAGGCGCTAGAACTAGCCATAAATACTAGTCTTTATGGGTAAATTTACCACAAAAATATTTGTATGTAACCATTCACTCCATGCTTAAACTAAGCAAGAATATTAATTCATAAGGAGTTGTGGTTGCATGTCAATGTTTAAGGATCCGGAGTTCCTGCCGGACACGCATTATGAAGGAAAAAATAAAGCATATTTAGATGTCGACAGAATGATTAATGAAGGAATGTCTGGAGGATCTGTTCATATGCGAGATGACTCCACAAATATTGAAGAAGTCTTAGATTTCTTCGAAGAAGATCCACCAACAGAATTGAAATAAGAAACTAATCGAAAACAATCCTGCCATCAGGGTTGTTTTTTTTATGTAAATTTAATTTTTTGAAAGCTTAGCACTTTTTTAATACAATATTTCATAAGACATGTAAAATGAGGTATTGATATGATTAACCAATTAAAAAAACATTATCCAAATGCCATTGTTCAACCAATACAGCCACAGCTTGCTCATTATTTTTGCTTTTACTTAAAAACAGAAAATGTTTACATAGCTATTCCTGAAGCAGATATATCACAACCAGAACTAGAATTAATGAACACCCTTTTTCCTGTGAGTTCAAGTTCCTTACCATTAAATACAGGAAAAAAAGCACAGGATTGGTATAAGTTCCTGCTTGGCACTGAAACTGAAATACCGCATGAATCAAAAATGGAAGAGTTTCGCATTATTCAATATTCGATTTCAGGATACAAGGAAGAATTTGAATTAAAGGATATCGAAGAGGTTTTTCATAATATTTTTTCGCATAGTGTTATACCGGTTTTCACCTCGCAGACTGAAGGATTGATTGTCGAAAACAATCATCCTCTATTGCTTTCGGCTCAAGAGCTCAATTCTGCCATCCAAGTATTTGAAAGTGATTTTTATTTTAAAATCCACTTTTTCATAGGACAATTTCGATCGTTGGATTATCAGCTAAAAAAACTATACCAATTAGAGCAAAAATTATTTCAATTTGCTCTCCGGGAAATGACGGAAGAAAGAATTCATACATTTGCAAATGTTTTTCCATCATTTGCTCTTAAAAACGTCGATTCCGCCTCTAGAAAAATTTTGTATACACGAATTTTTGAAGCATTTAATGAAGATAAAGATTTAAGGAATACCATTAAACTATATTTAGAAAATAACTCCAATACGAGTCAAACAGCAAAGCAATTATTCATGCATCGCAACAGTCTGCAATATAAAATTGATAAATTTATTGAAAAAACCGGAATTGACTTAAAAAGCTTTCCGGCTGCCATCACTAGCTATTTAGTATGTCTTGATTATGGAGTTTTGACTAACAATAAAAATATGCCGAAAAACTAGTCTATATTTTTGTGCAAGTTGACCATTTCTTCATGAAAGGGCTTTCTCTATTATTAATTTATAGAAGCAGAGGGAGGAATAAAAATGGCAGAACTTAAATTAGAGCACGTCTATAAAGTTTATGATAATAAAGTAACAGCAGTTAAGGATTTCAATCTGCATATTAAAGATAAGGAATTTATCGTATTTGTTGGTCCTTCTGGCTGCGGTAAGTCTACAACTCTTCGGATGATTGCAGGATTAGAAGAGATTTCTGATGGAGATTTTTTCATTGATGAGAAGCGCGTAAATGATGTCGCACCGAAAGACCGCGATATTGCGATGGTATTCCAAAATTATGCGTTATATCCGCATATGAGTGTATATGATAATATGGCGTTCGGTCTTAAGCTACGAAAAGTGTCAAAAGCAGAAATTGATAAAAGAGTAAAAGAAGCTGCAGGCATTCTTGGTCTTGAGGAATACTTAAACCGCAAGCCTAAAGCTTTATCAGGCGGTCAACGTCAGCGTGTTGCATTAGGACGTGCCATTGTACGTGATGCAAAGGTATTCCTTATGGATGAGCCACTCTCAAATTTGGATGCAAAATTAAGGGTGCAAATGCGTGCTGAGCTTGTTAAATTACATCAAAGATTAAATACGACTACCGTCTATGTAACACATGATCAAACAGAAGCGATGACAATGGCAACAAGAATTGTCATTATGAAGGACGGGGTTATTCAGCAAGTGGGCTCTCCAAAGGAAGTTTATGATCATCCGGTTAATATGTTTGTAGCTGGATTTATCGGTTCGCCAGCGATGAACTTTTTTAGAGGAAAATTAGAAGATGGCAGCTTTATTATTTCAAATAAAGTTAAAGTTGCAGTTCCAGACGGAAAAATGAAGATGCTTCGTGAAAAGGGCTATGTCGGTAAAGATATTGTCTTAGGAATTAGACCTGAGGATATCCATGATGAACCTATTTTCCTTGATGCCTCACCTGGTTCAAAAATTGTTGCTTCTATTGAAGTCTCAGAATTAACAGGTGCTGAAACTATGCTATATTCACAAATCGAAGGTCAAGATTTTATTTCCAGAGTGGACTCCCGTACAGAGATTCGAATTGGCGATAAAGTCGAATTAGCTTTAGATATGAACAAAGCACATTTCTTTGATCAAGAAACAGAAATTAATCTTGGTTAGTTTATTTTATAACTTTGGTACCACCCTTTTATTATATATTTTTTGAAGCAATCGGTTTTTCCGATTGCTTTTTTATTTTTGAGGCTGTAAATCTATTGTTTTTTGGAAATCAAACCCGCATTCTCTGCATTTAAATAAATGCACACATTCCGAGCGCTTTGAACTGGTTAGATCACCGTCCTCTAATTTTAACAAATCAATTTCCATGTACGGACTATAGTTTTCATAATAATCATAAATACGCCCTTGATCCTCCATCTCCTCCCCGCACTGAATACAAGGAATCGTCAATTCCGAAACGCCATTACATAATTCACACCACTGCATGGAATCCCCCCAATATTATAAGACTCTGTCTAAAGAAGTAGCCACCTGCTTGTGGATTTGTCCTATCCTCCATTTGTCAAAAGGCATCAGGTGAAATTAAACTTCAAATTTTACTAGCTCGTGAACAAACTCATCATACCTGAGACTAGGAAATCCATAATCTTCGGCGCTTTCTCTTTTCTTATATGTTGTGTAATCTTTCATAAAATCATTCTGCAAATCGTTTTAAAACGGAATAAATTTCCTATTCATTTTGTCGTATATTTTATGTTTTAAAAAACATAATACTAGTACAAGCAGCAATCAACATTGGGTTTATACCATAGATGGTCACAAAGTATTTTGTGTGCTGGTGCAAGTCCAGCTAACCCAACCATAAAAATTCAACGAGGAGATGACAGAATTATGCCTAACAACAGTTCTAACCAATTAGTAACTCCTGGAGCACAACAAGCAATCGATCAAATGAAGTATGAAATTGCTTCTGAATTTGGTGTTAACCTTGGTGCAGATACAACTTCTCGCGCTAATGGATCTGTTGGAGGAGAAATTACAAAACGCCTTGTTCAAATGGCTGAACAACAATTAGGCGGGGGCTTCCATCAATAATCAAAAATAAATATAGTAATGGCTTGGGAGACACCATGAGTGTCTCCCTTTAATTTTCTGTTCTAGGTGCCAATTTCGATAATTTGTGAACTACCGTAGAACGGTTCCCTTTATCTTAGTCAAAACTACGAAGGTGAAATGGGAGTACAAATTTCACTCGGTGAAATTGGGAGTACAAATTTCACTCATCTGTACAATAGAGCTACGGCGCTTCCACTTCTTATCGGTTTACCATTTTACTTGGGTCAATCCATTGATCATATTGTTCCTCTGTTAAGTATCCGGTTTTAATCGCAGCTTCTTTTAAAGTGGATCCTTCTTTAAAAGCTAATTTGGCAATTTCAGCAGCTTTTTCATATCCAATATGCGGATTAAGAGCTGTCACCAACATTAAGGAACGATTCACATTTTGAGTAATGACATCTTTATTCGGTTCAATTCCAATTGCACATCTTTCATCAAATGATTTCATACTATCTGCTAGAAGGTGTAAAGACTGAAGAAAATTGTAAATAATGACTGGTTTGAAAACATTTAATTCAAAGTTGCCTTGGCTTGCAGCAAAACCAATGGCAGCATCGTTTCCAAACACTTGAACCGCTACCATCGTAAGGGCTTCGCTTTGCGTCGGATTTACTTTTCCTGGCATTATCGAGCTACCTGGTTCATTTGCAGGAATGGAAATTTCGCCAATTCCGCTTCTTGGTCCACTCGCAAGCCATCTAACATCATTTGCAATCTTCATTAAATCTGCTGCAAGTCCCTTTAAAGCACCATGTACATGCACTATTTCATCATGACTTGTTAAGGCATGGAATTTGTTGTTGGAAGAACAGAAAGCATAGCCCATTTGCTTGTTTAATTGAACTGCTACCGCATCCCCGAATGTAGGATCTGCATTAATACCGGTTCCAACAGCCGTACCGCCAATTGCCAAATTTAAAATATGTTTTGCGCTTTCTTTAATCATTTGTTCACTTTTTTCCAACATCGCTCTCCAACCACTGATTTCCTGTCCTAGTGTTAATGGTGTAGCATCCTGAAGATGTGTCCGGCCAATTTTAATAATGTCCATAAATGCATGTTCTTTTTGCGCTAAAGTATTTTTTAATTGTTCAATGGAGGGCAATAATCTTGTCTGTATTTCGTTAATAGCTGCAATATGCATTGCAGTCGGAAATGTATCATTCGAGCTTTGTGACATGTTGATATCGTCATTAGGATGAATTTTTTCGTCACTATTTTGCGCTTTCAGTATTTCATTTGCTCTTCTAGCTACCACTTCATTTACGTTCATATTAGATTGTGTTCCACTGCCAGTTTGCCAAACAACGAGTGGAAAATGGTCATCAAATTTACCTTCTAAAACTTCCTCACATGCTTTCACAATGGCATTGCTTTTTGTTGCAGTAAGTTTTCCAAGACCTTGATTAACAATAGCTGCCGCCTTTTTTAGTTGTGCAAATGCTCGAACAACCTCCATAGGCATTTTTTCAGAACCAATTGGGAAATTCTCTTTACTTCTTTGTGTTTGGGCACCCCAATATTTATCCGCTGGAACTTGCATTTCTCCTAAGGTATCTTTTTCAATACGATATTCCATCATACATTCCTCCTTAAGCGTCATATACTATACATTTGTTTCCCATTTGATCTGTTTTCATGTTTATTTTCTCATAATTATTTTTAAAGTTCATGTGGAATGCTTTATTTGAAGAAACAGTAAAAAAGCAACTTCGATCAGAAGCTGCTTTTCATTCAACCTATATTTCATCACATTGCAGGTAATTTTTCTGGAGTAACTGTACTCCCTTTTACTAATTTCGGTAAAACAATCATATAATAAAAAGCAGGTAGCATTAATGATCCACCGACTATACAGAATAATGCTTCTATACTTAGGAACTTTTGGAAAGCTATCGTAATAAAAGCTAATGTGATGGTTTGGGATGACATCATTAATGGATCAATCCACCCCTGTACACGACCCATTAATTTTGGATCAACAATACTAGGCATCCACCCGCCAATTGATACATTAACGACTGGCAAGCTAAGTGCTGATATAAAAATCAAACATAGAAATACTGGGATAGATGTTGCAAATCCAGATAGTGCAACAAATCCTCCTGAAATCAGCAAACCGATAATGATTAATTGATGAAATTTAAACTTTTGAACGAGCATGGAGCTGATAACACTTCCGATTAAAACCCCGCATCCAAAAATAATGCCAATTAAAACAGAATATTCTTCATAGGAGTGTGGAGCCAATTTATATTTTAGAATAAAAATAGGGATAACGGAAAATCCGCCATTTGCTACTCCGAATACTGCAAAACCAACAATTAAGGAACGCAGGATCTTATGCTGTAAAATATAGCCTGCACCAGATTTGAAATCCTTAAAGACAAGTGAAATATTTAAATCTCTCCATGTATGCTTGCCATTTGGAAGTCTGACTTTCTCTTCAAAATGATTGGCTTTTATTAAGATGGCACTGATGAAGAAAGATATGGCATCGATAATAACGGCACCATATACCCCTGTAAACTTATAAGCAAGAATACCCATACCACTCCCAAAAAGCATAAAAACACTTGAAACTGTTTGGTTTAATCCAGCCGCTGTTGCATAATCATCTTTAGCTAAAACACCTTGCAAGATAGCTGATTCAGCTGGACCAAAAAACTTCCGAACACCGCTTCTTAAAAAGAGGACTGCAAATACTAGCGGCATCCATCCAACATAAATAGCCCCAAATAATGCAACTGTAAGAAATATACTGATTGTATCACAATAGTAGGCAACCTTTTGGCGATCCATACGATCCGCAACAACACCAACAATGAAAAAGATAGCTAATGTTGGCAAAGAATACATCATTTCGGCAATTGATGCATATCCTGGTTGGTTAGAAAAACGGTTAAGCAAGTAGAATGTAAAGGCCGTCACTCCAATAACAGATCCCATTTGCGAAGTGAAATTTGCAAAAAACAACTTTGCGAAACTAGGTTTTTTAAATAATTCAATCATTTTTTTCATTTTTTTTACCTCATTCGTTTAAGTTACTCTAATTATATTTTGAAGAATATTTTTTCGAGAGGATCTTATGAATGGTTTTATATCAGTCTGAGGGCTGAAATTGATCTTAACCTATCCTTAATGCTATTTGTTCGATTTATTGACATGGCTAGTTTTTTATTCGCTCTCTTTCTGAGTTGATGCGACGTATTTTCGTGTTATGGGCATTGGCCGGTTTTTCGCTCCCTCTATTTAATTTAATGTGACCTGTTTGCTATTTTATGTGCCGGCTTTCTACATGAATGTGACCCATATTCTGTTTTTTTGTGCCTCGAACGGTTTTTCGCTCCTTACATTCAATTTATTGTGACCTGTTTGCTATTTTATGTGACCGTTTTCAACATGAATGTGACCCATATTCTGTTTTATGTGCCTCGAACGGTTTTTCGCTCCCTCTATCTAATTTAATGTGACTTGATTGCTTTTCTATGTGCCCTCTTAATACTTGAATGTGACACGAATCCTGCTTTATGTGACCCGACCAGTTTTTCGTTCCCTTTATGTTTACATAATAAAAGACCCCAAACATAGTTTGGAGTCTTTTGATGATTAATGTCCTCTAATTTCGTTCCATTTCTTTTTGAACTGATCTGTTAGGTCCTTCCACTTACTTTTATGTTCGTCTATCTTTTCTTTGAGTTTTTTTGCGCTTTCTTTTAATTTTTTATCAAATTCCTCAGCCTTTTCAATGATAGATTGGCTATCCTTTTTACCAGCAAGATTGGCATTTATGGACTGTACGTCAAACTGACCAGGTTCCGTGTATTTCAATGTGTTTTGCATGACAGCTTGGAAAACTGGCACAACCCCTTGAGAGCTTAGTCCATATAAATAATGCTGTGAATCTGTTTTATCATATCCAATCCATACAGCACTAACAAGATTTGGGGTATATCCTACAAACCACTGATCTGTTGTACCATTTGAGCTATAGGTGGATTGTGTGGATCCAGTTTTTCCGGCAATGGTATAACCAGGAACGTTTACACCTTTCCCGGTTCCTGTTTCCACAACATTTAGTAACATCGAAGTCATTTCATCTGAGACCTTTTTACTTGTAACGTTTGTTTCCTTCGGTTTTCTTTCGGCAATTATATTGCCAGTAGGTCCCACAATCTTTGTAATAAGATGGGCATCATAGCGTTTTCCGCCATTAGCAAAAACCGAAAATGCATCAGCCATTTGCATTGGTGATACACCTTTATTCATCCCACCAAGAGCCAACCCTAAATTTCTATCTTCGTTTGTTAATGGAATCCCAAAACGTTTGGCGGCATCCATTCCTTTATTTATCCCTATTTCATTTAAGAGCCATACCGCTGGTAAATTGATAGAATTTTCAACCGCTTTATACATAGGAACTTCTCCGAGATACTGCCCATTATAATTTTTTGGAGCATAATCTCCGAAGGTCATTTTCTCGTCCTTCAAAGAGGAATTTGGTGTATACCCTTCTTCTAATGCTGGGGTATACACCACTAAAGGCTTGATGGTAGACCCTGGTTGTCTTTGCAGCTGAGTTGCACGGTTAAAGCCACGGAATACTTTCTGGCCTCTCCCCCCTACAAGGGCTCTTACTCCACCCGATTTCGGATCCAGTAAAATCCCTCCGCTTTGTACTAAATCTCCGCCTCGTCCCGCTGGAAATAACGAATCATTTTGGTATACATGCTCAAGTCCGGATTGAATGTTTTGATCCATTTCCGTATATATGCGATATCCTCGTGTTAAAATATCATCTTGTGTCAACCCGTAAAGATTGGTTGCTTCATTTAATACTGCATCAACATAATAAGGATATTTGCCTTTTAAAGGATCTCCTCCTCTATCTTTTAAAACTAATTTCTCGTCAACTGCCTGTTTGTATTGCTCATTAGTAATGTAACCATATTGTTTCATAGCTCCCAAAACAACATTTCTACGTTGTATTGCACGGTCCATATGATGGTATGGATCCAATGCAGATGGTGCATTGATGATTCCGGCTAATGTAGCAGCCTCACTCAAATCAACATTTTGTACATCTTTTCCAAAATACGTTTTAGCTGCATTTTGAACACCATAAGCGCTATGCCCGAAATAAATTTGGTTTAAATACATTTCCAATATTTCATCTTTGGAATAATACTTTTCAATTTTAATCGCTAAAAATAGCTCTTCAATTTTACGTCTATATGTTCTTTGAGGTGAAAGAAGTGCATTCTTCGTTAACTGTTGGGTAATCGTACTTCCGCCAGCAGTAACACCACCAGCCGCAATGTTTTTAAAAAAGGCGCTTGTCATACCTCGAAGATCGAACCCACCGTGATCATAGAATCGATGGTCCTCAATAGAAACAACGGCATTTTTCAAATTATCCGGCATTTGTTTTATAGCGACCCCTTCTGTTCGATTAGCTGAAATTTTACTAGCAAGATCACCATCTTTATCATAAATACCCGTAGATTGTGATAGTCCTTTTTTCAATAAGCCCACATTAACCGTACTCGCAAAATAAGTAAAGAAACCTAAAAAACCTAACACAAAAAGTGATAGGGCCAAAAGCATTATTTGATTCATGTGTGCTTTTTTCCATAACCGTTTTACAGCTGACCAAAATTGCTGTAACCGTTCCATGTTGTTCCCTGCTTTCTTTATTTCATTTGGAATATAAATCTCCATACCAATATTTTCAAATATGATATAACTCTTGTTCTATGCTAAAGGATATTATGGAACTAAAAAAAAATCAACGAAAAATTTAAAAGAGGAAGCGCATTGCCCATCGGCGTACGGATTTCGTAGTCTTCGACTGAGATAAAGGAAACATAAAGAGGTAGTTCACGAGCTATTGAAATTGGCACTTCAAATTTCACCGAGTGAAATTAGTATTACCAATTTCACCTGATGTTGACTTATCGTAGGGAGGAGACGGAGAAATACGCTAGCTGATAGGGGTTGGAGCTAGATCCCAATCTATTTGTAAATAGTTTTATTTTAAAAAATAGAAGGAAAGGGATACCCTTTCCTTCTATTTTTTAATTCCTCTTAAAATAAGTCTTGGTGATATTATAAGAATAAAAATAACTAATATAACACTTAGAATAAAGCTTGGGAGCAAATAACCTCCATTATAAAGGAAGGAATAAATTCCTACTGGCTGTCCTTTTGGTGCATAGTTCCCGAAAAAGACAATACCCGTATAAAAATGAACGGCAAATCTAAGCAAGCTTCCAATAAATATCCCAATAACAGAAAATGTAATCCACTTTACTTTGTTAGAATCGATTAATCCATTACGGACTTGGCTTGCAAATATACCCGCAAAACCAATTACTGTAAACGCAACAAAATAATCTAAGATACCTTGAGTTACGGTATAAATTTTCGGGAATCCCGCTACGAATTGTAGTAGACCTAAAAGAAATCCGGTCAATAATCCGCCCTTTACTCCCCATCTAAAAGCCATAATAAAAACTGGAATCATCGCTAATGTGATAGATCCACCTTCTGGCCAAATTGCTTGACAAATTAAACCTGAAACAAGGTCTAACAAATAGGCAAGTGCACCTAGTACTGCAACTTCTACAAGAAATAACGTCTTTCTATTCACTTTTTTCCTCCCCATTTCCCTATATAATAAATTTTCAACTGAATTTCCCTAAATAGGGACTGGGAAAGATAAACCTCTGTATTGTTTTTGATAAAGGCTGTTTTCGTAAAGTTTGTTGTTTTTGAAAATAAACAATGGACCGTTCCTTTCCACGTTTATAATATTATTAAAAGCAACAATTCTTTAAAAAAGAGCCTTCATAAAAAAAAGCAATACAGGACGGTTTTTAGGAAAGTCCTTGTATTGCTTCATTCCATCAAACCACAGTCCCTGCGCTAGCATTATCTAACAGGTTCATAGGGTCAGAACTCATTCGTTCACTCTCAGCCATTATTGGCTCCCCTTGTGGGAATATTCATATTGTCATAATGACTATACTACGAAATTATTTTTTTGACAATACATTCAATTTACTACTTAACTAATAGGTTTAATAAAAAGTTTGGAAAGTTTTTGATAATTTTGATATATTTAAATTAAATTTTCTTTTTTAAAACTAATGCATTGGAGGTGACAAAAATGATTCCGTTAAAGGATGTTATTTCTGATTTTCTAGAAGGACGTCGAGATGTACTATTATCCATATGGAATAATGAAAACCGCATAAATGAGAATGATCCATTTAAGGAAGCTATGCCTCTCAATGGAAGAACTATGTATGATATCGTAGTACAATCGATCACAAAAAGTAAGAGTCAAATTGATGATCTTTTGCAGCCATTGGCTAAAAAGCTTGCAGAGGAAAGAAGAATCGCAAATATTAATATTGGTGAATTTGTGTTCAATGTAAATATTGGCAGAGCGATTATTTTCAAAGATTTATACTGCCAATATCCACTTTGGAACGAGCTGCTTCCTGCCATTGACCAAATAAATTATACATTCGATCAATTACTATATTATACGGTATCCTATTATTCCGAAATGCAAGATACGATTATTAGGGAAAAAAGCCAGTACATCAATACCACTCATCAAGATCGACTAACACTTCTTGGACAAATGACGTCTAGTTTTGTTCATGAATTTCGCAACCCACTAACATCTATTCACGGATTTGTTCAATTATTAAAAGCAGACTATCCAAGACTTCCTTATTTGGACATCATATATAACGAACTGGAACAATTAAAGTTTAGTATCTCCCAATTTCTAATGCTTTCCAAAAAGGAAATTATCGAAAATGAAAAAACAACAGTTCAGCTCAATGATTTAATAGAACAAGTAGTATCATTTTTATATCCTCGAATATTAGAAGTAAATGTAGATGTGCAAAAAGTATACAAAAAAAATTACAGTATCCAAGGCTATCATGATGAAATCAAACAAGTTCTTATCAACATTATTTTTAATGCGATAGATGTCCTACTTAATATTAATCACCCAATCATTCAAATACGATTGGATGAACAAGATCAATTTATAACTTTAGAAATCGCCAATAATGGACCTAAAATCCCCGAAAGCTTAATAGAGCATATTTTTGAACCATTTGTATCCCAGAAGAAAACAGGGACTGGCTTAGGATTATATGTTTGCAAAAATACTATAGAGAAGCATGGTGGTTTGTTAACATGCGACTCGACAGATGATTGGACTGTATTTAAGATACTTCTTCCATATACATAAAAAATGATATTGTACAATATCTATACATATGGCTGTTTTCTTATGAATTTTTGGTTTTCGCAAATCGTTATAAATACTAATCTAGAGTATCTTCGGGGCATCTTTTTTTTATAGTTCATTCATTTTAACCTAGATACGATTGTTATCTAGAGCTTAAGTATACAAGAGCAATAAAGTATAAGAAAAGAACCTTACATATAAAAATATACCAATGAAGCCCTCCCATTTTTTTGGGCGAGCTCCATTGCGTTTATTTATTACCAGAAGAGAAAAGGTAAAAAGGCTAAAGCACCTATAGCACCTAATGCTATTCCTGCACCGAAGCCCCAGCCCCAGCCTCCCCAATAAGGATATCCATAACCATATCCACCGTAATTTGGATAAGCATATCCTCCATATCCTGCACCTGGAAAAGGTCTAAGATAAACCATTCGATTATCTACGCGATGAATAATCCCTCGGTGAATTCTCCCATCTCTTGTTCGAATTTCTACGGGTCTACCAATTCCGCCTTGACACATATGATAGTAACTCACTCATTGTCACCTCCAATAAATTCCTACACTTTTAGTGTATGGATATTTATATATTTTGAGATGGACAATCGTATAGGGCTGATAGCTTATTTTATATTCAAACGCGGAGGTAAATGGTAGATATTGGTGATTTCTGTTTGATTTCTCCATAAAAATATCCTTCCCAATATTAGATGGGAAAGATATTTTTTTATCTAATAAACATAAGCTGCACCTACGATTACAAGAAGAATAAACAATACTACGATTAACGCGAATCCACGTCCAGCTCCAAAACCACCGCCATATCCATATCCAGGATATCCTCCGTAGCCATATCCTCCGCCGCATCCACACATAAAGTATCACCTCCTTAAAAAGGAGTTCAATAATTTTTCTACATCCTTACATTATTCATTATTGAACATGGGCATTGTCGATTCTATCAGCTAAAACAATTATTCATTAGCTGGCACCATGCCTTGGATAGCTTCGTACCCAATTTCATGCATTTTCCTTGCAATTTCTTGATGTCCTTCATTATTTGGAAAAAGTAAATCTCTTGTACACCACTTACCTTCATTTCCTTTAAAATGCTTATTAATATTCAATGTGTATATATGTGGTTTCCCTGCCATACATTCCATATGCCGATTAAAGGTTTTAACCCATTTTTCGGCAGCTTTATCATCATGATATGGATTATGCAAGCCTATGATTGTCAGCATGTACTTAGTGTTCTTCTCTGATTTAATGTCCTTAATTTTTTTGATGATATCATCAATATTACTTTTGCAAGTTTTTAGCGACTTGAAAAACTCATCTTCACTTTCGGTTTCTTCAAACTTCTTCCTCGCATTAATAAAATCCTGATGTCCAGCGGATAATACAATAATATCGCTATCTTTTATTGCATTCGTTACTCTCGTTTCCTCAAGAAGTTTATATATGTCATTGGAGTGATAGGTAGTACGAGCAATACTTGTTACATGGACTCTCTCCTTTAACACTTCTTCTGACATTCTTGCATGTCTATGGATAAAACCTGGTGCTAAAAACGATGCTCCTATCCCAGCGCATAAACCATCTCCTATTGCTAGATACCTCATCGTTATCCCCCCAACAAAAATCATGATGTATCCTTATTCATGTGTATTCATTTTTTATAACCGAGGTCACATGGTTCGATAAAAATAGGCTTTTAACAAAATTTTTTCTTAAATCTATTTGATATAAAATAAAAAAGGAGAAACACATATTCGTTCCTCCTTCTCCTAATTATTCGTATAAATGGCAAGCTACATAATGACTTGGTTTTACCTCCAACCATGCTGGTGATTTTTGTGAACAAATATCCATTGCCTTCGGACATCTTGTCTGAAACCTACATCCGCTCGGAGGGTTTATAGGATTAGGAACATCCCCTTTAAGAATAATCCGTTCACGGGCACGCTCTAATTTAGGGTCAGGTAAAGGTATCGCGGAAAGAAGTGCCTCGGTATAAGGATGAAGTGGATTTTCATACAATTCTTCACTTTCAGATAGTTCCACCATATGCCCTAAATACATAACAGCAATTCTATCACTGATATGTTTTACCATCGATAAGTCATGTGCAATAAATAAGTATGTTAACCCTTTTTCTTCTTGCAAATTTTTCAGCAAATTAACAATTTGTGCTTGAATGGAAACATCTAAGGCTGCTATCGGTTCGTCGGCAACGATAAACTCTGGATCAACTGCTAACGCTCGGGCAATTCCCACTCGTTGTCGTTGACCACCACTAAATTCATGTGGGTACCGATTAGCGTGGTTTTGATTTAATCCTACTAGTTCCAAAAGTTCTAATACACGCGTTCTTCTTTCCTTCCCGCCCATATTCGGATAGTGGATAACCAGCCCTTCAGAAATTATTTCTAAAACGGTCATGCGCGGATTTAAAGATGAATACGGATCTTGATATATCATTTGCATATTTTTATGAATATCGATTTTGTTCGTCTTTCCTATCTTATCCCCCAAATCTTGCCCAGCAAATTTAATATGACCGGAAGTCGGTGTATAAAGTTGAATAAGTGTTCGTCCAACTGTAGACTTTCCACATCCAGATTCACCCACTAATCCTAGTGTTTCTCCTTTATAGATGGTAAAACTAATGTCGTCTACAGCATGTAGGGTTTTATTTTTACCTACCGAAAAGTGCTTTGATAAATTTTCAACTTCGATTAATGGTGTCATGCTCTGCATCAGAAGGTCCCTCCAATACTTGTAGGCTGTAGTTCTTTTGGTGTCCTTTGATCTTGGAGCCAGCACGAAACAAAATGACCCGTTTTTTGTTCTATTTTATCAGGTGAAAAATAATGACAAACTTTCATTGTATAAGGGCATCTTGACGCAAAAGGACATCCTGCGCCAATACTTGCTAAATCCGGTGGAGAGCCAGGAATCGGAATTAATGGTTTCGTACGACTCTCATGAAGCTTTGGCATTGAATGCAGTAACCCCATCGTATATGGATGCTGAGGACTGTAGAATAATTCATCTACCGTTCCCATCTCAACAATTTCTCCAGCGTACATTACTGCTACCCGATCGGCCATATTAGCTACAACTCCGAGATCATGAGTAATGATAATAATTGCAGCACCAGTTTTCTTCTGTAGATCTTTCATTAACTCTAGGATTTGTGCTTGAATGGTTACATCTAACGCAGTTGTTGGTTCATCTGCAATTAAAATTTTCGGATTGCAGGCTAATGCCATGGCAATTACTACCCGTTGTCTCATTCCACCCGAATATTGATGAGGATAGGAATCGAGACGTTCTTCCGCATTTGGAATGCCAACCAATTTGAGCATTTCAATTGCTTTTGTTTTCGCCTGTTGGTTTGTCAGATTTTGATGTTTTTTAAGTCCTTCCATAATTTGCTTGCCTATTTTCATTGTAGGGTTTAATGCGGTCATCGGATCTTGAAATACCATTGAAATTTGCGAGCCTCTTATTTGTTGAACCTTCCTGATTGGCATCTCTAATAAATTATTATTCTCATAAATAATTTTCCCAGAAGTAATTCTTGCATTTTGTTTTGGTAATAAACGCATAATTGCTTTTGCTGTTACCGATTTTCCCGATCCTGATTCCCCAACTATTGCTAGTGTTTCGCCTTTGTTTAAAGTGAAATCCACACCTCTAACTGCATTAACCACACCATTTTGCGTGTGAAAGGAAACATGTAAATCCTCTACATTTAATATCTGCTCCTTCATTTACAGTGCCTCCTTTATTTTCTCATCTTCGGATCAAGCGCATCTCTAAGTCCATCTCCTAAAAGATTAAAACTTATCATGATAGCGCTTATCACAACCGCTGGAAAAATAAGCTTGTATGTAAAAAAGCGCAACGCTTTATATCCATCTTCAATTAATACTCCAAGAGATGCCAGTGGCGCTTGTAAACCAAGTCCGATGAAGCTTAAAAACGCCTCGAAGAAAATTGCCGTTGGAATTGTAAACATTAAGGTAACAATGATGGGTCCCATGACATTCGGAAGTAAATGTTTGCCTATCAACCTCCGATTGGAAGCCCCAAGTGTACGAGAGGCAAGTATAAACTCCTGTCCTTTTAATTGCAGAACCTGTCCACGTACAACTCTGGCCATACCGACCCATCCAGTAATAACCATAGCTAAAATAATTGATTTGATACCTGGTTCAAGAATCAAGATAAATAGAATAATAACAATCAAATTTGGAATTCCTACTAAAATCTCAATAATCCTTTGCATGAAATTGTCTACTTTACCACCGTAAAAAGCTGAAACCCCTCCATACAAGACACCTATAAAAAGGTCGAGTAATGCAGCCACTAATGCGATAAATAAGGATATTTGTGTTCCTTTCCATATCCTTGTCCATAAATCCCTGCCAAATTCATCAGTCCCAAACCAATGGTTGGATGTAATGTTTCTTTTTTTATATTGATCAATGCCATGTACATCCTTACCGTTAAAACCAAGCCATTCCAAGCCTGATATTTTCGGGGGCAAATTCGTGTGGGCTATATTTTGTTGTTTATCTGTGTAACCACTTATTTGAGGCCCAACAATTGCCAGCAAAATCATAATCACTAAAATAAAAATAGAGAGAACTGACCCTTTATTTTTCAAAAGTCTTCCTACGGCTTCTTTCCAAAAAGTAATTGGAGCTGAGATTAATTCATCATGTTTATTCAAATCAATTGGTGCTGAAACGAAAAGATCATCCGTAATTTCTGTTGGAATCTGATGGCTTTCAAAGCATTCTTTATTTTTTATTGGGAGGGATGCATTGTTATTCTTTATTTCTAGATTCATATTTCTGCCCCTCTCTTGAAATTAATTCGGGGATCAAGTACTCCATAGAGGATATCTACAATAAACACGACAAAAATAAATAATGCGCTGTAAAATATAGTAATTCCCATAATCACACTATAATCATTTACTAATATGGATAAAGTAAATTGTTCACCTAACCCTGGAACTGCAAAAATTTTCTCAATAACCAAGGTACCTGTCATGATCCCAACCGCAATTGGTCCAAGCATCGTAACCACCGGAATCAATGCATTTCTCAGAACATGTTGTGAAATTACCTTCGACTCAGAAAGTCCTTTCGCTCGTGCAGTAGTTATATAATCATGACCCAATACCTCCAGCATTTCAGTTCGTATAAATCGAGAAACTGTTGCTATTACACCTACTGATAGTGCAAATGAAGGAAGCAATGTATATTCATAGCTCTCCCATAATGCAGGTGGAAGCCATCCAAGTTTAACTCCAACATAGTACTGTAGTAATGCAGCAAATACGAAGGATGGAATTGACATTCCCAAGACCGCCAATGTGACTGAACCGTAATCTAATATGGTATTATGCTTAAGCGCGGAAATAACCCCAAAAATTAAGCCAGCGATCGTTCCGAATACCATTGCCTGAAAACCAATAAGAGCAGATGGTCCAATCCGACTAATAATCATACTATCCACTGTTCTTCCTGGATATTGAAAGGACATGCCTAAATCTCCGTGAATTAAGTTACCTAAATAACGAATATATTGAAGTGAAACAGGCTCGTCTAATCCATATTTCGCATTTAATATTTTCAATTGCTTGTCCGAAAGCTTCTCAGGATTGCTGAAAGGTGTACCGGGCAAAAGATGCATTAAAAAGAAGGTGAATGTGATGATGATAAAAAGGGTAACGAGCATGTAAACGATTCTTTTTAGAATATAATTTTTCACTAGTGCACCTCAATTCGTTGGGATTTCAAACATAAGTAGAAAAAGAAAAAGGATGCACCAATCGATACATCCCTTGTCTTGTTAGCAGCTTTTTTTATTCTATATATGTCCATTTATAGCTATAATCTGCTCCACTAGGGTGTTCTACTAAGTCTTTCACATTATTATGCTGTAATATTGCTTCTCCAGATTGATATAATGGTGCGATCGCCACATCATCCTCTATCAACATTTTTTCTAGCTGTAAAAGCATTTCGTAGCGTTTTGACTTGTCTGTTTCGAGACGAGCTTGCTCAACTAATGCATCGTATTTTGGATTTGAGTAATCTTCACGGTTAGAAGAACTTCCAGTTACCCACATATCCAAATATGTCATTGGATCACTGTAATCAGGTCCCCATGTTGATAAAGAGATATCGTACTTTATCGACTTTTCTATTTCTAGTCTTTGTTCAAATGGAACTGCTTTAATTTCAAGCTTAAATCCTGGAAGATTTGTCTCCAACTGGGATTGAATAAACTCTGCCATTTGCTTACTAGATTCGGCATCTGAAATATTGATAGATAGTTTAACAGATTTTGCACCTGTTTCTTTCAATCCTTGTTTCCAATATTGTTTTGCTTCTTCCGTTGTTCCTTTTAGCAAACCCCCATTTAATTCCCTGAAGTCCTTTTTATCAGGTGAGAAATAATAATTTTTTGGTACAATCCCATATAAAGGTACTGAACCATTATTTAAAGCAATATCAGTTAAGCCCTTTTTATCAATAGCCATATTGATAGCCTTACGAATATTTTTGTTCTTTAAAATCGAATTGTTTAAATTAAATCGCAAAAACCCAATACCTGCTAGTGTGTTTGTTTTAAATTCTTTATCATCGCGGTAATTATCAACAGAAGAAGCAGTTAATCCGACTCTATCGATTTTTTTACTTTCATAGAGGTTTAGACCAGTTGCATCATCTTTTACAACATACACATTAATTTCATCAAGTTTTACATTATTGGCATCCCAATAAGTTGGGTTCTTAACATATTTCCAGCTGGATTCATGCTTCCATTCCGCTAATTTAAAGGGACCATTGGAAAGAAGATTTTCCGCCTCAAGTGCGTACTGATCTCCCATTTTCTCTACAAATTTTTGATTTTGCGGGAGAAAAGTTCCGAATGTAAGTAAAGTTTCTAATAATGGATTTGGATTTTCTAATGTTACCTGCAATGTCTTATCATCTACTGCTTTCACGCCTAATTCGTCTACTGACTTTTTCCCATCAATAATATCTTGGGCATTTTTGACACCAGCTGTAACAAACATATAATTGTATGCGCCAGCTTCCTTCAGAACCCGTTTCCATGCATACTCGAAGTCATGTGCGGTTACTGGGTCACCATTACTCCATTTAGCATCTCGGATTGTAAAGGTATGTACTAACCCATCCGAACTTACATTATCCTTTTCGGCCATTGCTAAAATTGGTTGATTATTTTGATCTTGGCGGTAAAGCCCTTCATTTGTATTATTTAATACTGTAAAGGCTACTGCATCGTGAGCTTTTGTGGAGTCCATCGTAGGAATTTCTGATGACGCGGTTACATTTAAAACTTGTTTTTTACTCCCAGTATTTCCTTTACCGGTTTCCTGCGATCCTGTTTCCTTATTGGAACCGAAACCACAACCAGAAAGTGATAAGACAGCAACAACCATAAAAATAATAAAAGATGTAATTTTTTTTCTACTCATGCGTTTCCTCCCGTTTTCATTTGAAATAATATTTCTATTTATGGAATAGTTTATACTTTTTGTAAATTAATTTCAATACTAATTATAATATTCCAAAAATATTTAATATGATAGAATACTAATTAATCAAAAAGAAGGGAAGAGATTCTTTGAAAAAAATCTATTTCAGTATGTACATTACATTCATATTTTCAATCTTGTACGTTATTGTCCTTTTTCATAGATGGAGTTTTTTGCATTGGACGAATGTATTATTCTATATTGGATTGGTTTATTTATTAATTGGCTGCATTATTATAGTTTGGTCGAGTAATTTTTTCTCTGCCTTTTTATATAGTTGCAAGCATTTTTTTCAAATAATAAGTAAAAAGGAACAGGTAATCCAAGAAATAGAGGGGAATATGACAGAATTTCTTCAAAAGAAGAAACCGCCTATCCCCTCAAAGCCTTGGATTTTTATTGGGTTATGCTACTGTTTAGTGAGTATTATCTTTTCACTGCAAATTGTTTATTTTGGTCGATGATTTAAAAAGTTCTGGGAGGCAAATCCCTTTACTTGATCTTCAGAATAATACTTTAATAGTTCATTAATTAAATTTTGATACATAGATGAATCTTCCAACTTATGAATATATGTGTCGATTCCATCAAAATCCGATCCAAATCCAATTTGGTTTACTCCGCCTAGTGCACAAAAGTGATCAATATGCTTAATTAAATCCGAAATCCTTACATTTTGACCACCTGATTTGACGAAAGGCGGACAGTAAACTACATGGACTAATCCACCGCGGTCAAACATTGCTTGTGCCTGCTGGTCGTATAAATTTCTGACATGATCACAAACTGCCCTTGCATTCGAATGACTTGCAATTGGATAATCAGAATACTCCATGACATCCCAAAACGCTTTTTCGCAAAGATGCGATACATCTGTAAACACACGATTCCGATTATTAAATTGAACTATTTCCTTGCCAAATGAAGTTAAGCCGGCACCACGTGGTTCGCCGGCACCGTCTGCTGCTAAATTAGCATTATTCCAGGTTAATCCGACAGATCGTACACCTAGTTGATATAAAATGCTTAACTTTTGCATATCATTTCCGATGGCATCGACACCTTCAAGTGTAAGCATTGCACCAATTTCCCCGGCTAGTAAATGATCAAAATCCTCCCAATCCTTTATTTGCTTCATCTCAGGATTTTTTGCGAGTACCTCGTTATAAAAATAATCGATTTGGTCAAGTGCAGCTTGAAATTTTTGTTCAGCTTTCATATTTGGATGAATAAAGATAGCGAAGCACTGTACCTTAACCCCTCCTTTTTGAAGACGAGTTTTGTTCGTATCTAATTCAGGGGCATCTGCATAATTTAGCGTTCCTTTACTATCAGCTAGTTTCATTAATGCATCACAATGTAAATCGATTATATTCATTCCTATCACCTCATTTAAAATAATTGCAGCAGCTATCTACAAATTCGCGGAATAATTGTTCCGAAATATGATCATCATTTAAAGCTAATGGTTCAGGGTGCCATTGAACTCCGACTACAAATGAGTGTGCCACACTTTCAATCGCCTCAATTACCCCATCGGATGACTGAGCTGATATCATAAGCGGATGGACTACATCTCTTACCGCCTGATGATGGAAGGAGTTGACTTTAAATTCTTTTTGACCTGCTATTTTTGCTAATAAACTATTAGGCTCCACTTTTACATAATGCGATAAATGGGATCTAGTTGCTTTTTGTGAGTGTTGAAGCAATGGCGCGTTGATTTGGTTATAGATGTCTTGATACATATCACCACCGGCAGCAATGTTCAAAATTTGAATACCACGGCAGATAGCAAGGATTGGCTTATCCTTTTGCAGCATTTCTTGGATAAGTAATATCTCTAAGCTGTCGCGTCCAGGCGAAATCGATCCAAGATTTGGATGCGGCTCTTCTCCAAAAAGTGTGGGATCAATATCTCCGCCCCCTGATAATACCAATCCATCAAGTTTATCAGCTAATTGCTTCACATCCGAATCAATTCCAATCGGTAGGATAACTGGAATTCCTCCCGCCTTTATCACTGCTTGAATATAGTCATTGGCAAGAGTATGTTTTCCATCTAATTCAACATTTGCTGTTACCCCAATTATCGGTTTCATTAACAATCCTCCTTGTTTTAATACTTTTGTTGTGAAATTATTATATCGCAATTTGTTGGAATAACGACTAATATTGTGAATTTTTTTATTATTTATTTTCCTTTAAAGGGTTTTCCCTCCGCTTATCGAATATAAAAACTGTATATTCATCTACTAAAATATAAAACAAGGGAGTGAAAAAATGAGGAATAATATAGAAGTTCTGTCTAATGGAAGAAAATTAGGTTACGCAGATTTAGGAACCCCCGATGGTTTTCCCGTTTTATTATTTCATGGTACACCTTCATCTAGAATCAATACTGTATCCGAAACTTTACACACAGCCATATTAGAAAATAAAATCCCTTTGAGAATTATCGCAATAGATAGACCAGGCTACGGTTTATCAGACCCATCGCCAAATCGTACCCTACACGATTGGATAAAAGATGTAGAAGAATTGGCTGATTCGTTAAATATTAATCAATTTTCTATCCTCGCAACATCTGGAGGCTCACCTTATGCATTGGCTTGTGGATATGGGCTGCAGGATCGAGTAATGAAAATTGCTTTACTTAGTGGAATTGGCCCATTTACCGAACCTGAATTAAAACAATATGTTTCTGTAGAAGAACAAAATGCATTAAATGCAGCACTTTACGCTCCAGAACAATTAAAAAACATGATGGAAAGAATTCATCAAGATCCAGCAGCCTTTGTAAACCGAATGTTAGCAAATTTTTCAGAAGAAGAGAAAAAACGAATCCCTGCTGAACTCATCAAAATATATATTCAGTCGCTTGATGAAGCATGTAAAAGTTATGAAGGCATGCTAAGCGACTATCTTATTTTTTCAAAACCATGGGATATTCCTTTTGAAAAAATAATTGTTCCCGTTCATTTATGGCATAGTGAGGATGACACAAATGTACCGATTGAGAATGGCAAATACTTAGCTGAAAGGCTTCCAAATTCAGAGCTGCATAGACTTTCCGGCTTGAATCACTATGTTGCAGTTGTTGCTCCTTTGGCAGAAGTAGTACGATATTTGACACACAATTAAATGAAAATAGAAGCTTGGGACTTTATTATCTTATAAATCCCAAGCTTTTTTCATTTATAGTCAGTACCCGTTGATACATCCCTAAAGTACTTTAAATCCGATTACTATGTTTTTCACCATAAAATGAAGGATATTTTCACTAAAAATGATGATTTCTCTGTCTTTCAAGGGTATATTAGTAAATACATTAGATTTTATTTTGCTGTTTTCGTATGTATTGTTGTTTTTCGTGAATTGCATTTTATCTAAAAAATACTTGCCAAACTTAAGTCGCATAAGGAAAGTAATAACATCTTCTTTACAAAAACAACAAAGTTTAAGAAAAGAGCCTTAGGATAACGTTTTTATTGATGGGACAAGGTGAATATTATGTTAAAGATTGTTGCACTAACACACGATGGAAAACTGCAGAAAAACGTGGAACTAAAAGATATTTCCAGTGATTCATACAAATGGTACTGGGTTGATTTGGAAAAACCAACGGAAAATGAATCGGCACTACTATCATCCTTTTTTCATTTTCACCCTTTGGCAATAGAAGATTGCCTTCATTATATACAGAGACCTAAGCTAGACCATTATGAGGACTATTCATTTTTTGTTTTTCATGCTTTAAATCCTGATACTTCGGAAGTTAAAGAGATAGATTGTTTCCTTGGCAAAAATTTTATTGTTACTTTTCATTTTGAACCGCTTAGATACTTGGATAAAATTTATAAAAAAATTGAATCTGGTGCCTTGAATACACCTTTGCTTATATTTCACTCCATTCTTGACGAAGCGGTGGATTTGTATTTTCCAATCATCTATACGATGGAAGATCGCTTAAATGATGCGGAAGAAAATACGAAAGGATTATCGACTACGGCATTAATGGACGAAGTATTCGATATTAGAAGCGATCTATTACGTCTAAGAAGAACCATTTATCCTATGAGAGATTTAGTTTATCGAATTTTAAATTCTAGTCGCATAACCGATTTTGAAGAATATCGTGGTTATTTTAGTGATATTTATGATCACTTGCTGAGATTATCGGAAATAGTGGAGGATTCAAGAGAACTTACAGCAGATATTCGTGATTCTTACATATCATTAAATGCATTTCACGGAAATCAAATTGTGATAAAACTAACGATATTAAGCGCCATTTTTCTACCTCTTACCTTCATCGTTGGGGTATATGGGATGAATTTCGATCGAATGCCTGAGTTGAAATGGAAGTATGGATACTTATTGGTTTGGATAATTATGCTTACTATTGGAATAGGGCTTCCACTTTACTTTAAGAAAAAAGGCTGGTTCAATGACAAAATATAGATGGATAAAAGTATAGAGAGACAAAAAAATATATATAAGAGCTGCTTATTAATAATTAACTGGTTCAGTTTAGAGGTATAAATGATCAAATAATAAAGCAAAACACACTGGTATTCACAATTGAATTTGCAGTGTGTTTTTTATTGCTTTTACAAGGATTAGTTAGACTTTTTCTACTTTTTCGCATCCAAAATTACATAGTTATTCTAAACAATGAAATAATTATTGGAGTATATGCGAATTTGGAGTAAGAAGTTAATAATTGAAATTTGGCATACCTTTTGTCTTTTAATTATATTTAGGTGGTCAATAGACTCGATTGATTACCCTAATCGCTCTTGTTCCTTCATTTCGGTCACCAATAGTCTTGATTGATTACCCTAATCACTCTTGTTCCTTCATTTCGGTCATCAATAGACTTGATTGATTACCCTAATCGCTTTTGTTCCCTTTTTTCGGTCATCAATATCTTCGTTTGGTTACCAAAATTGTTCGATTAAACTAACCTCTCTCATAAACCTATCTGTAAATTGTTTTGAAAATTTAATAGTGAAAAACTTTGATAACGAGAAATTTATATGTCTTGTTTTTTCCTTTTTACATCTTAAAAGTTTAACCTTCACCCTATTATTTACCATTCTTTATTTATCTTTCATATTTGTCTCTTTGGGGAAATATGGGTTTAGATGAATTAGTACTTCCCTAATATTATCATTTTCCTTCATTAGTTCCTCTTTAATTTTCCGAGAAAGATCATGACCTTCTTTTATTGTCTTAAAATGATCAACGGAAATTCTCAAGTCCACTAAAATATAGTTCCCGTGTTCACGAGCACGTATTTTATCAATTCTTCTTACTTCCTCGAATTCGGAGATGATAGAGAGATAACCTTGGAGGATTTCCATATCAATGTTACGTTCAATTAGAATTTGAAATGCCTCGTTTAGCATATCTTTCGAAATTTTAAATATTAAATAAGCAACAAAAATACTCGCAAGCTTATCTCCATATAATAAAATGTGCAAATCAAGTTTGCTGCCCAAATATGAGATGAAAACCCCTATTGCTGCAGCAATTGATGCTACAATATCAGCTTTATGGTCTAAAGCTATTGCTTCTATCGCCTTGCTACTGTGTTGTTTAGCAACCTTATAGGACCATCTGTATAATAATACTTTAATAATGTATGAAAGAAGAGCAATCCACATTGCCAAAAGCATAGGAGTCTCAATCGGCTGAAAAAAGCCCATTATTCCTTCGTAAAGTATGTAAAAGGAAATAAGCAATAGTAATATCCCTACTACACCAGAGACGATTACTTCCGCCTTTCCATGTCCGTATGGATGATCTTCATCCGCAGGTTTATTGGCTAACTTTATTACGAGTAGCACAATAATAGACGCAAATACATCTGCGGAAGAGTGAATACCATCTGCCAAAACGGCATCACTATGGCCAAACCAGCCAGCAGTTAGCTTTCCAATGGTTAAAACCAGATTACTCCAAACACTTATCCAAGCGACTCTTCTCGCTAAAGATTCTCGTGCACCCACTATATAAACACCTCAATTAAATAATCTTTTGTCACGGCTCTTTTTCTTAGACTTTGTTGTTACATAAATTGAAATTCCATAGCTTTCTCCATCAGATTTTAGAATGGAAATCACCTTAAGAAAAGATACCCAAAACGATACTTGTTTGGGATATTAAGCAATGACGAAAAGTAATAACTTATTAGAAAACAACAGTATTGTAATCTTAACAAACATTGATCTGGTGGGTCTAGAGAAAGAATTTTGCCTATATATACGCTTTTAATATGAGGTGAACTCTTTGAAATTATTCAAAAAATGTTGTTCAAACGAAACTTTAAGGAAATGTTGGGCACATTTCAAATATATAAACAACATTTAATTATGATAATTGTTTAACCATATGTAAATAAGGATGCCCATATAAGTCGAAAGTAGACTGATACACAAATCCACTTTTCAAATATAAACGATATGCGTTTGTGTTTTCTTCATCAACATTCAAGCTTATTTTGTGAAAGCCTTTCTGGTTGGCTATGTCTTCAAACGCTCTTAGCAATTGACTGCCGATTCCTTTTTTTCGCTGAGTTGGAGAAACTGCTAATGAATCCAAATAAAATTCATCATGCTCCGTTTCTTTAGAAAGCTCTATTTGGTCAGAATTAAATTCCTGTTGAAGATAGGTTACAAAACTCCGATCGAACTCTTCCGCATCCTTCCCGTGGTAAATGATTGCAATTGCTAATATATGTCCATCTGATTCTTTTACCAACAAATTATGATAGCTGAATCGATTTCCATCCATATAGAATATCTTTGTGAGAAAACTCACTATTTTCTTTTGTGATTGATTTTGTAGGACACCAATTCCTAAATCCTTTAATATCTCATACGTTAATTCTGCTATTTCTTCAACGATATGTTGCGGTTCATTCTTTTTTGCAAATCTAATCAATTTGTTCTCCTCCTTAGTTGTTACTTACATTGTAACAAAAACAAACAATAATGGTGATTACCGAGTGTGGCATGGCCGATTTCCCACCAGCACTCACAGCAGCGTTTATAAAATTGTACTCGAAGGTACCTTCCATTGTTTTTTGCACATGTAAAATTTATCAAGAGGGTATTGAAGGGGGAAAAGTAAACCGCTGTAGTTAAAGAAAATTTCGAAAGACACTTTTTTCATTTGTGATAAAGGTGTCTTTTTGTTATGTATTTTTAATAAATCTTTTATTTTCGCTTTGGATCTCTTTCTTTTGTTTCTTTTTTTTCAAAAATGGCAAATTAGATAAATATTATCATTTCAATTTAAACGGCTTTTCATATTTCTGTAACATTAATATCGTAGAGTAGTATTAATGCAGATTGGACAAATCCATTTAGAAAACCAACTATTGAAACCACATTGTAAAAACGGTATTTCCACTAGTTTAATCATGGTTGAAAACGGGTATAAAAAGCTATCCTAAAATAGGATTAATTTCATTTTGTGAAGAAATTTCTGGAGGTGTTAAGTATGACTTCCTCTACAAGAAGGAGTCTTTACTTTGACAATGCAAAATTTATTTTAATTTTTTTAGTGGTATTTGGTCATGTCATTAGTCCTTTAAAAGGAAAGGATGATGTTTTATTTACCTTATATACAGTAATCTTTTTATTTCACATGCCTGCATTTATCCTTATTTCTGGGTATTTTTCAAAAGGATTTCGAAAGAAAGGACATCTTTGGCAATCGTTCAAAAAGATTTTATTACCGTATATTATTTTTCAAGTAATTTATTCTATTTTCTATTATTGGAATGGTAATGACTCAGATCTTACATTCAATCTACTTCAACCACATTGGACATTATGGTTTTTACTTAGCTTATTTTTTTGGAATCTTCTACTCTATGTCTTTGCGAGATTAAAATGGATAGGTTTGGTAATTGCTGTTGGGATTGGAATCGGCATTGGATATTTGGACAATGTAGGTAGTTATCTATCTCTTTCCAGGACTTTTGTGTTCTTCCCTTATTTTCTCTTAGGATATTTGATAGAGAGAAAGCATTTTCTGCTTGTTAAAAAAGTAAAATATTCTACCTTCATCGGTTTTATTGTCCTTATTGGAACGATGGTTCTGTTCTGGACTTTATTTCCAAAGGAAGCTGTTCCATGGCTACTAGGTGACACTTCTTATGCAGGTATGGGAAATAAAGAATTAACAGATGGGCTTATCCGTGCCTCACAATATTTATTAACAGCAATCGTTATTTACGGGTTTTTAGCCATCGTCCCATCGAACGGATTTAAATGGACGACAATTGGGGAACGTACTTTGTACGTTTATCTCTTACATGGCTTTATCATTAAATTAATTGAAACATTTGTTTCTGATGATACATTAAATACAATGTCTGACCATTACTTAGCCCTTATGGTCTTCTCATTAGGAATCTGTTTAGTACTTGGTAGCTATTTTATCAAAAAATATACACGACCATTAATAGAGCTAAGGATATAAGAGAAGGAGCAGTTGTCCCGCTCCTTCTTTCATTTTTCTATATGAAAACAGATCTACTTGAACTAGTGAAAGTAGATCTGCCAACATTCACATACTTTGCCTTCGAGCTGTCGCACATGATAGTTTTATTTATTTACATTTTAGCTAATTCCATTCCGAGGAAGGCAAGCAAAATACCTATAGTATAAGTAAGTCCTAAATAAATTACCATAACAAACCATTTTCTATCTTCAAAAAGCTGTACATTTTCAAGTTTAAACGCTGAAAATGTCGTGAATGCCCCCATAAACCCTGTACCGAGAAGAAATGTTCCTACATTTCCCAACCCTTTCCCTTTAATATAGCCTAGTAAGAAAGCACCAAGCATATTGACGATAAATGTAGCTAATGGAAAAGAAGATTGATATCGTTTTTTTATACAGTTGCTTATCCCAAAACGCGTGATAGCCCCAAAAAATCCACCAATCGCTACAAAAAGACTATTTAATATCATGAAATAGTTCCTCCATCCTTCAGTTAGAAGACTTTCTGTTTGTATATTCTAGAAACCTCCATTTTCCAAAGTGATAGCCTATCCCGGCCATAAATAGTCCACCCCAAAGACTTATTAAAATATATGTAAAAGCCAATATCCAATGGGATTTTTCCATAAGTTGAACCATTTCAAAACTAAAAGTTGAAAAAGTTGTAAATGATCCAATTAAGCCTGTTCCCAGTGCTGTAATAATGATTGGATTGAAAATATTCAAGCGAGATACATATGTCGTTAACCATCCTAAAACAAAGCAACCAATCAAATTAGTAATAAGAGTAGCTAGTGGAAATGCTTGATGCCACCATAAATCGACGGTTAATCCTAAATAGTATCTTAGTAAAGCTCCTACTACACCAGCAATCCCTACAACAATATAAATCATTATCTCACCTCTTTTTATTAATTTGTGCAAAAAAATAAACTCCTACCAACAATAATAAAATTACTGGTAGGAGTCATTAGCTTAAAAGCGATTATGGCGAACTCCATCGCCTATTTTTTATAACTATTTTAGCAGATGAAGGCATAAATGCCAATAGCGCCAATCGGAATGATTGGCGCTACACTACTTATTTTGCAAAACGATGGTTACCTATTGTCACGGTTACTTGACGTGATAATATCCATGTACTTTTGGCTGTTTTTGGATTGTAGAAATACAATGATCCTTTACCTTGTCCATTAAAAGCTATTGCTTCATTAACCGCTCTTCTTGAATCATCATCTGCTGGCAGATTAATTCTTCCATCTTGAACAGGTGTAAATGCATAATGCCCTGAATCTATTTGGTAAATAACACCCTTAACAGTAGATGGAAAATCAGGACTCTTTAATCGATTTAAAATGACTGTTGCTACTGCAACCTTCCCAGAATAAGGTTCGCCACCTGCTTCTGCATGAACAAGTTTTGCCATTAATTCTTTGTCTGCTGCTGAAATAGTAGAATTAGGAATGACAATATTTTGACCAACATAAAGTTTAGAATTCTTTGCATTGTTAACTTGCATTAAGCTATTAACAGAAACTCCAAATTGTTCTGCAAGCTTCCAATACGTTTCACCTTTTTGTACCTTGTGAGTAGTTGTTGCTGCATCTATTTGATTTGATAAAGTAAATGCTGATATTGATACCATTAATCCAGCAACAATTACTAGTTTTTTTAGTTTTTTCATGTATATAACCTCCTAGTAGTTTCGCTGTTCTGCTTATCTACTAGACTATCAGTTGTAACATAGTTATTCATTATCCAAAAATTAGTAATCAAAATAAAACCAAATGATTCATTGATATCAAACTGTTCACTCCACTTTAGGTATTTTTACCCAAAAAATCAATATTACCGTAAATAAACCAGTCAGGGAAAAAACAGGATTCATTTTTACAAATTGTTTCAAATGTGTATCAATGTTAGGTTTTTGTATCATGGAGCGAAACTATATGCTTAAACTTCAGGTGCATTGTAACGACTTCATAAATTGCTCAGTTTTCCGAAATGCTTATGATGTTTTGTATATATCTCCTTAATGGTTTCGGAATAGTCGGAAGCAACTTTGGCTCCATCTTCAGTTTAAGAAAAGATGTTTCTATGCAAACTGTATTAGTAGCGAACGAATTAAACTCATGATTAAGAGGAACCGCCATAAATGGAAGAGCGATCTCCATTAATTACTGAAAATGAATAAATTTATGTCGCAACGTAAAAATAAAATTAGTGTTATTTTTAACACTAATATGAATGTGGAGGGATATATTTTGAATTTACTTATCAGCATGTTATCTACAATCATTTCATTTGTAAAGAAAGCTATATTCTTACTAGAAAATTCAAGCTATAGATATACATTTTCATTAAGGATGTTAGCTTTTAGATAATGGTAAGTATTTCTTTCCACATTTTTCAAAACCTCGTCACTTTTAAAGAGACGAGGTTTTGACATTATTACTTTTTGCTAGGTTCTCTGCTTTAGCAACAAGTTTTATTTTCCAGTATTTGCGAAAAATTTAATTCGCTCCCCTATCTCATCACGAACTCGTCCAAAGTAAGCCCATTTTTCTTCTTCAGTTCCTTGCGCTTTTGCAGGATCATCAAATCCCCAATGAACTCGTTTTACTTTCGGTGGTGTTATGGGACATTTATCCGCTGCATCCCCGCAAAGAGTGACTATTAATTCCGCATTGTTTAATATTTCATTGTCAATGATATCTGATGTTTGATTCGATATATCAATCCCTACTTCTTTCATTGCTTTTACCGCATTGGGATTTAAACCGTGTGCTTCTATACCAGCACTTTTAGCAATCCAATCATTCCCTAGATATTTCTTTGCCCAACCTTCAGCCATTTGGCTGCGGCAGGAGTTCCCTGTGCATAAAAAGTAGATTGTTTTTGACATTCCTATTCTCCTTTAAACATGTTTTAAGCTTAGATATAGTCCTAAAAGAGTAATTAGCAGAACTGGTATTGTTAAAACAATACCAGTTTTAAAATACGTTCCCCATGATACTTTTACACCTTTTGTTTTTAATACATGAAGCCATAGAAGGGTTGCTAAAGAGCCGATTGGTGTAATTTTTGGCCCCAAATCGGAACCAATGACATTCGCATAAATAAGACCTTCTTTTACCACTCCTACCGTATGAGTTCCAGAGATGGCGAGAGCATCAATCATAGCGGTTGGCAAGTTATTCATAACAGAAGACAGAAATGCCGCCAAAAATCCCATCGAAACGGTTCCAACCAGTAAACTATTATTTGCAGCCACTTGAATCACATCACCTAATACGTTAGTTAAACCAGCATTTCGTAATCCATAAACGACAACATACATTCCGATAGAGAAAAATACGATTGTCCAAGGTGCACCATTTAAAACCTTTTTGATTTCAATCGCCTTACTTTCTCTTCCCATAAGTAGAAAGAAGATGGCGACAACACCCGCAATAATGGATACAGGAATATGGAACGTTTGACTGATAAAATAACCTGTTAATAATACTGCTAGCACAATCCAAGACATTCGAAACATCTTGTTATCTTTGATCGCATAGGAAGGATTTTTTAATTTGGATAAATCATATTGTCTCGGTATATTTCTTCGGAAATACAGAAATAAAACGAGTATACTAGCAACTAAAGAAAATAAGTCAGGAATGATCATTTTGGAAGCAAAATGAACGAATCCTATCCCGAAAAAGTCGGCTGAAACAATGTTAACAAGGTTACTCACTACAAGTGGAAGAGATGTCGTATCCGCGATAAATCCACTTGCAATAATAAACGGAAAAATCATTTTTTCTTCAAGATTTAAGTTCCTTACCATGGCTAATACGATTGGTGTAAGGATAAGTGCTGCCCCGTCATTGGCAAAGAATGCTGCCACTAACGCACCTAGAATACTTACATATACAAACATCTTAATTCCGTTGCCTTTAGCCGTTTTAGCCATATGAAGGGCTGCCCATTCAAAGAAACCAATTTCATCTAAGATTAAAGATATTATAATGATTGCGATGAAAGAAAAAGTTGCATTCCATACAATTTTCGTTACTTCGATAACATCGTGGAAATCAACGACTCCCACAAGAAGGGCTAAAACGGCCCCTCCACAAGCTGACCAACCGATAGATAAATTTTTCGGCTGCCATATGACAAGCGTTAATGTAATTAAAAAGATCATGATAGATAAAATAATCACTGATGTATTTCTCCCTGTGTCTAGTCACAACAATTTTGACATTTTTCTTCGATTTTGTACCTCTGACTAGGTAAATCTTTTATGATATTTAGTAGATATTCGTAATGAGGAAAATCTGAATTTAATGAATAATAAATCCACTGAGCTCCTCGTCTTTCCTTGATAAGTCCACTGTCTTTTAGTTTTTTCACATGCTGACTGATGGCTGGCTGGCTTATTTCGAATAAATCAACCATTTCGCAAACACAGACTTCATGCTCTGACATAATCTTTATCATTGATAATCTCGTTTTATCCCCTAAGAGTTTTAGGATTCCCGCTGCGGCAGTGATATTAATATTTTCTATAGTTGGCATATAAAACCTCCATATGCATAATCAATATAAGCATTTACTTATATAACGATTATATAAGCATTTACTTATATAATCAAGTACTTGTTTAAATCATATTAGTTAATACACTTCTTTTTTCAATAAAAAAAGCACGCAGAAATATCAGATTGTCTCTTTGTACCAATGCTTTACAACTTTTCAAGTACACCTGGCATATTATAAATTGCTATTTTATCAATAAGATTATTCCTATCGTCATTTAACCAATTAAAAGGAAGGGTTCTGAATAGCACAGAACGCTTCCTTTTATTCGTTACATATTTTTAAACACACTTTGTTTTAACTGTCTTTTATGAGGAATAGCCCATGAAATCATTAGTATTAGGCAAATTGCCGATGCGAGCCGAAACAGATTGGAAAGTCCGATTTGTTGTTCCAAACTATATCCTGCAATGGGTCCAAGAGCTGCTCCTAAATCAAGGACGATGGTAAAAGTCGTCATTAAAAATAAGCGGTTTGTCATTTTTGAAGCATAATCTGTTGTAACACCGTCTAGAACGGAGGTAATTACGGTTGCCACTAAAAGATGAACAAGAAGTACAGGTAGCCAAATAACTAGTTTAAGCGGCAATGGAATCAGGAATAAAAAGATTGATGCACTTATTAAGAAAAGGACCAATACTTTGTTTTTTTGTTTAGCTCTATCAAATATTACCCCAATTTTCGGTGTTAAAAATGGTGTAATCCCCCACCGTAACGCCTGCATTCCCCCTGAAAGGGTTGCTGCACCTATCATAAGACCAAAAAAACGAATTTGATTCGAAAATTTCTCCTCAATAATATGGCTTAAAGTTGCTGTTAACATGCCATCCAAAAGCATGCTTAAAAGGAAGGCGGTAATAAGGATTTTTAGAAACATTTTGTTTTTGATTGGTCTCAACCATGTAGTCCGAGCTTGTATTGTTGGTTTATTCACCTGCTCTGTAAGGATTGTTTTCGGTAAGTATTTAAAAACCAACGGAATGCTCAAAAAGACCATGCAGCCCAAAAGCACAGCAATCAATTTCAGCCCAAAAAGGTCGGCTAAAAATCCGCCTAACAGCATTCCAATTAGACTGCCAAGACGATACAGTCCATTATAGGTTCCCATTAGGTTTCCACGGTTTGAATCCGTTGAGTATTGGAGCACCAATAAATACGCACCTAGTTTAAATAGCGACCATGATAGTCCCCAAACAGAACGCAGCAAAATCCAGATCGGATAGTCTTTAACAAAACCATAACTTAACGTAGTCAATCCACTTAATAGAACTGCAAATAAAATCAAATTCCGAAAACTAAATTTCTTATAGATATACCCAATCAACGGATTTAACGGTAGCCTAACAAACCGATTAACAGATAAAAGAACTCCTACCTGCACCAAGGATGTTAATCCAACTGACTTCCAGTGTGTCGGCAACACAATATAAAGCATGGAGTCCCCAGCTAGGCAAATGGCTGTGATAAGTGCGATGGCAATGATCGATTGTTTATATTTTGGACTCATGTGTCACCCCCTAAATGAAAAACCAGTCCATGGCTGTTGGACTGGTTATTATCTTTTAACCGCAACAAGAACTATTTTTCACTTCTAATATAACCGGCACTGGACCTCCGTGACAAGAACTTGCATTTGTCGAAAAATTAATTTTACAAACTCCTGTCTTTCTATACGATTGCACGACGCACAAAAAAATTGCTGAATAAATTCAGCAATTTTATAAATACTTCCTCTGAACACTCCGTCCATCATAGCTGAACAACATTTCCTTGCTTTCGACGATAGATTCCAAATGAACGGTTCTTCCCCAAAGCTGATGAACATATGGAAGGACCTTTTCAAGATACTTCAAATCAAGCTCAACGTCTTCATACCAATGCTTTAAATACAACTCTCCATTTTTCATATAATCTCCATCATTTACCGTGATATAAGGAAATCCTCCATTTACACGCATACTGACAAGCTGATCACGAACTTGTTTCCATTCTTTATCAACAATTTTATATTCACGTCCTTGTTTTTGAAATAGATACATATCCTCTCTCATCACAAGGTCTTTTGTTAAATAGTTTCTTAAAAAAGATATATCTGATTCGATTTCACGGACTTCGAACATTTTTTCTCTTCCTGAATTTGGCTTTTCTCCGCGTTTGAGCATCTCCTCTGTTGGGTTATTATACCTTTCTTCAATATCCTCAAATATTTTTACCCCAAGGTAATATGGATTGATCCCCGTTTTTGAAGGTACCACTACTCCCGCATTTAGTTTAGCAAACTCAATTGATTCATCACTTGTTAGATCCATTTCTCGAAGAATTCGTTGATGCCAGTAGGATGCCCAGCCTTCGTTCATGATTTTCGTTTCTAGTTGCGGCCAGAAATACAGCATTTCCTCCCTGATCATCGTCATAATGTCTCGTTGCCAATCGGTTAATTCACGGCTATATTGTTCGATGAAGAGCATAATATCCTTTTCTGGCTGAGGTGGAAAGTTCTTTTTTGTCTTTTTCTTTAAAGGTTTCTTATTTCGATCGTCTATTGACCATAAATCATCATATGGCGTAACTGGAGTATGATCTTCTTCCTCCCATTCCTCTTCATCCTCTGCATTCCAAGCCAGTTTTGGCCTCATTAAGGAAGGATCAATATGCTCTTCAATTGATAAAACAGCGTCGATGAACGTCTCGACTTCACGTTTTCCGTATTTAATTTCATATGCGCGAATTCTTTCGGCTGTGGCCGCCATACTTTCGACCATATCTCGTTTTGTATTTTGAAAACGCACATTATTTTTAAAGAAATCACAGTGTGCTAGAACATGTGCAACAATCAATTTATTTTGAATCAATGAGTTAGAGTTAAGTAAAAAGGCATAACAAGGATTAGAATTAATGACAAGTTCATAAATCTTGCTTAGACCTAGGTCATAGTGCAGTTTCATTTTGAAAAACTGTTTTCCAAAGCTCCAATGGGAAAAGCGTGTCGGCATTCCATAAGCACCAAATGTGTATATTATATCTGCTGGACAAATTTCATAGCGCATCGGATAGAAATCTAGGCCAAAGCCACTAGCGATCTCGGTTATTTCCGATATAGCTTTTTCTAAGGCTTTCTCTTCTTCCATATTCATCCACTTCTCCCCTTTTCAATTAATTCTTCCTCTCACAACAATGTATGAGAAAAAAGTAGAAATCATGTAGTTTTATTACCTTTCACTATATTGTTTTTGTGCTAATATTAAGAAGGAGGTTGATTACATGTTATGGCTGTTTATCGCCGTTTTTATCCTACTTATCATAGGTACCATAATAGGTTCCCGTTATTCCATTAAATTGTTTAAAGAAAATCATTCGAAAAAATTTCTTCCGTTTGGAATAACGTTTGTGATCGCTTTAATATCGGAAATTATCTTTCTAATAGTTTCAAAAAATATTCAGCTGACTATTGATACTTCCCTTAGCTGGATGGTTTTGAATATGGGGCTATTCTTTGCCTCTGGTATTGTGTATTTTTCCGTCTTTTTGTCAAAAAAATAGCGAACTGATTGGTTTTCGGCCAATTGGTTCGCTTTTTTTTATATATTCTTTCTTAGTATATACATAGGTAAAACGCCAATAAAAAGAAGGATTGAAGCGAAAATATAGATATTTCGAACCCCTACAATTTCTATAAGAGTACCTGAAAGTAATGATGCCAATCCAAATGATAATGCAGAAATAGCAGCCTGGGTGGCATAAACATTCGGTAATTTATCCGGACTCGTTTTCGTTTGAACCAAGGTTAGCAAAATTACTGCTTTTTGCTGGTCAAACACCCCAAATAGTAAAGATAGAACGAGTGCAAAAATGGGAATTTCGTTAATTCCAAATGCTAAGGTAACAAAGGCTGTACCGAAACCACAAATGACCAATATCTTCCTTTGATACTTACGGTAAAAGGCATGAAATTTTAACAAAACGATACTTGCTATAAGCAGCCCAGCAATAAACGCACTGTTAATAAATCCCCACCAATCCTCACGTGCATGCAACCGTTTGTCTACAAATAAGTACATAATGGCGGCTATCCACACTACACCCGCAATCGTTTCAATCCAGCTGATACATTGGATTTGACGGAGTGTTTTATTTTTCCATATTTCTTTCCAGCCCACAGAAAGCTGTGACATATAGGTTGAAAATTTGTGCTCACTTGTTTTCGGTGCATTGTTCTCATGGTAGAAAGGGATACTATACATAAAAATAGTGCTTACTAAAAAAAATATTCCGGTTATAAATAAAGTACCTGCAGGCTGAATCACTGCTGTTACTATTCCACCTGCGGCCCATCCGGTAAATTGAATCGATTGTCCCAAGCTGGATAAAAATCCAGTTGTTTTCATCAATTCTTCTCTTTTTACAATTGATGGAACAGGTGCATTAGACGCAGGGAGTGCCCATCCATCTAAAACAGCAATGATAGCTGCCAATAAAAAGATGATCCAAACGAAAGGAATACTTTTTAAAACGACTATAAATAAACAAAACATTAAAATTGTTTTTAATGCTTGTGAAGTGGCTAATAAGTGCTTTATCGTATATCTATCCAAAAATAATGGTGTGATTACGCTGCTGATAAATTTGGAAAAGGTTATCACAAAAGGGACTAGCGTCATCTGAAATGCTGATCCTGTAGTTTGATAAATGGCTGCAATTAATGCAACAATATATAATACATCGCCGGCACTTGCAAAGGACTGTCCAACCCATAAATATCGAAAGGCTTTCGATCGCAGATGTCATTCCTCCTCATTTATTAATTTGTCTTTATAGAGGAATTTACATCACATATGTATATCACCTTTCATTCGTTTTTTCATTATTTTAACATATTCGGGTATTTTGTTGTTTAGAGATTATTTGTGATCTGGGTGAATTTTTATGTGACCCGGATTCGTGTTTATGTGCCCTGGATGATTTATTGGGCCTTATTTTGATGGCTTTGTGACCTGCTTTCGTTTTATTGTGCCCTTTTTCCTTTTTTATGTGGCCCAGAATCATGTTTATGTGCCCGGAGCGATTTATTGAGCCTCATTTAGATGATTTTGTGACTCGCTTTCGTTTTAATGTGCCCTTTTTCCTTTTTTATGTGACCCAAACGCGATTCTATGTGCCTTGGATAAATTATTGTGCCTTATTTCGATGAATTGGTTACCTGCTTTCATTTTTTATTGTACCCTTTTTCCTTTTTTATGTGACCCAAACGCGATTCTATGTGCCCCGGATGATTTATTGTGCCTTATTTTGATGGTTTTGTGACCTATTTTCATTTTAATGTGCCCTTTTTCCTTTTTTATGTGACCCAAACGCGATTCTATGTGCCCCGGATGATATATTGTGCCTCATTTAGATGATTTTGTGACTCGCTTTCGTTTTAATGTGCCATGGGTGCTTTTTTATGTGACCCAAACACGAATCTTTGTGCCCCGTGAGATTTATTGCACCTTATTTCGCTGGTTTTGTGACCTACTTTCATTTTAATGTGCCCTAGTTCCTTTTTTATGTGACCCAAACGCGATCCTATGTGCCCTGGATAATTTATTGTGCCTTATTTCGATGGTTTTGTGACCTATTTTCATTTTAATGTGCCCTAGTTCCTATTTTATGTGAACCAACACATTTTTATATTGTGCCTTTTTTTGAATCAATATCCCAAACTTTTACTGCGTCACTAAATCGACTTTTTGCATACACTAAAAACAACTCCTAAAATGATACTTTCATTTGATGGGTTGGCAAACCCCATTTAATGTTAGTTGGATAGTCGGTTCTTTTTTAGGAAAGGGCTAAATAGGAGGGAAGAAAATGAACAGTGTTGATTATGATCGTGCGCTTTATTATACCCATCGATCGCAATGGGATAATTTGCTCATATTAATGGTGAGAACGAAAGATGATATGCTTTCGAAGCGGATAGAACGATTATTGCACGCCTATCATTTTTCTCATGATTATTCCGTTATAGAACGAAATCTATATTCCCTTCTAAGGTATATTGATTATGCCAATGAAGTGGGAAGAGATGCTGAACCTGTTATCGAGGATTCTTATTTATATATGAGATAATAGGTTAAAACGGCTTTCCATATAGGAGAGCCGTTTTTTTTGATTAGATTATAGAATGAACTAATTTCATAAATGCTTCAGAAAGACATTCCTGCTTTTCATTACTATCTTCTAAACCCTTTGTATTAACACTAAAATAAAATTTAACTTTTGGTTCTGTTCCAGAAGGGCGCAAACAAATCCACGATCCATCCTCAAGATAGTATTTTAATACATCGGATTTAGGCAAGTGAATTTCCTCTTTTGTATTTTGCTGGACATTTACTTTTATACTCGTTTTATAGTCCTCTATGAGTGTGAGTTTTACATTATTAATGTGAGTAGGCGGATCAGACCGGAAACGATCTAATAAGTGCTTAATTTGCTCCGCTCCTTCTCTACCTTTTAATGTCAATGATTTTAGATCCTCTTTATAGTAGCCAAATTGCTCGTATATCTCTAATAATGCATCATACAAGGTTTTTCCTTGCTTTTGATAAAAAGCACATGCCTCACATGCTAAGATTGCAGCTTGAACAGCGTCTTTATCACGTGCAAAATCTCTGATTAAATAGCCATATGATTCTTCGTAGCCAAACAAGAAAGTATACTCACCTGTTGCTTCATACTGCTTAATTTTCTCCCCAATAAATTTAAAGCCAGTTAAAACATCTTCCGTAGGTATATTGTAGGATTCAGCAATTTTTCTGCCGATTTCAGATGTGACAATGGTTTTAAAGACTTTACCATTAGCAGGAATAGTTCCCTTTTTCGTTTTTTGAGATAAAAGATAATGTAAAAGAACAGCACCGGTTTGATTCCCAGTTAGAAGCACATATTCACCATTTTTATCCTTTACAGCAACTCCTAAACGATCTGCATCTGGATCGGTAGCGATCAAAATATCTGCGTTATGTTTTACCCCATATTGGATTGCTAGTTCAAAAGCAGCTTTTTCTTCTGGATTAGGTGAAGAAACAGTTGAGAATTGTGGATCTGGCTTCTCTTGTTCCTCTACAACGAATACATTTTGATAACCAAATGCATCTAGAGCGTTTCTCACTGGCTTTTCAGCTGTTCCATGCAATGGTGTGAACACAATACGAATGTTTGATTCTTTTGCTAACTCTGGATGTTCACTAATCGTAAATAATTGCCTTAAATAAGCTTGATCCATTTTATCGCCAATCATGGTAATTAACCCTGCCGATTTCAAAGCCTCTTCGGATTCCACCTGTATTTCTAATTCATTATCGACTTCATTCACTTTCGCAATAACCTCATCCGCAGCCGCTGGTGGCAATTGGGCACCATCATCGCCATATACTTTATATCCATTATATTCTGGAGGATTGTGACTTGCAGTAATGACAATTCCTGAAAACGCATGTAAGTATCGAACGGCAAAGCTCAACTCTGGTGTGGGTCGGAGCTCTTCGAAAACATATGTATGTATGCCGTGTGTAGCCAATGTTTTCGCCGCCTCCATGGCAAACTCTGGGGACTTATGCCTTGAGTCATAAGCAATGACTACACCGCGTCCTTTCGCTTCTTCTCCAAACCCTTCTATGTATCGTGCAAGACCTTCTGATGCCTTTCGAATTGTATAAATATTCATTCGATTCGTACCAGGACCTAATTCCCCGCGCATACCGCCAGTCCCAAATTCTAAATTCTTGTAAAAAGCATCCTCTAACTCGGCATCGTTTTTTTCTATTTCTTTTAATTGGCTGCTCAATTCTTGATCCAAATTTTCAAAATGCTTCCATTGCATGTATGTGTTTTTCCACATATAGAATCCCCCTCTATGGGTGTTATAAAATTTTTATTAGATATAATATATAGTAATGAATTTAGTAATTTATTTCAATTATAGAAAATGTCTACTTAATCAAAACCACCAGTGTGAACTGGTGGTTTGCTCTGCGGCTGAAAGCCTCTCTTACCGGCCTTGGCCTTAAAGGC
>NZ_JBYSWK010000026.1:0-59948 GCF_058781025.1 Heyndrickxia sp. FW510-T9
ACGAGAAACGCGGAACAAACAAGGGAAACCGCGGAACTTTTTCGTGGAACCGCGGAACCACGAGAAGATTGCTGAAAAACTAAGGTGAAACGTGGAACAAACACCGGAAACCGCGGAACTTTTTCGTAAAAACGCGGAACTACGGGAAGATTGCTGAAAAACTAGGGCGAAACGCGGAACAAACACCGGAAACCGCGGAACTTTTACGTGAAAACGCGGAACCACGAGAAGAATGCTGAAAAACTAAGATGAAATGCCGAACAAGTAAACAACGAACCCAATGGAGATTGCAAAAAAACAAAAAATATAAAGTGGTGATATAAGATGACACATCTTTGGTGGAAAAAAGCAGCAGTATATCAAATATATCCGAGAAGTTTTTATGATACTTCTGGGAATGGTGTTGGTGATATTCGGGGAGTAACCGAGAAGCTTGATTATTTAAAAAAGCTTGGCATTGATGTGATATGGCTGACTCCTATTTATCAATCCCCACAACGTGATAACGGTTATGATATAAGTGATTATTATAAAATTTACGATGAATTTGGTACGATGGAAGACTTTGAGCAGCTTTTACAAGAAGCTCATCAGCGTGATATGAAAATCATTATGGATATTGTAGTGAATCACACTTCAACAGAGCATGAATTGTTCAAGCAGGCTCGCTCTTCTAAAGACAATCCATATCGTGATTTTTATATTTGGAAGGATGGAAAGTCTGATGGCAGTGAACCAACGAATTGGGAATCAAAATTCGGAGGTTCTGCATGGGAGTTGGATGAAAAAACGGGACAATATTATTTGCACTTATATGATGTGTCGCAAGCCGATTTGAACTGGGAAAACACAGAGCTTCGCCAAAAAGTATATGAAATGATGCACTTCTGGTTTCAAAAAGGTGTGGACGGCTTTCGTTTAGATGTCATTAATGTGATTTCAAAGGATCAACGATTTCTTGATGATGAAACAGGGGACGGACGCAAATTTTACACTGATGGTCCTAGGGTTCACGAATTTCTGAAGGAAGTGAACCGGGAAGTTTTCTCCAAATACGATTCTATGACGGTTGGGGAAATGTCCTCCACTACAATCGACAATTGTATAAAATACACAAATCCAGCGGAAAAAGAATTAAGTATGACTTTCAATTTTCATCATTTAAAAGTAGATTATGCGAACGGTGAAAAATGGACGAAATCTGCTTTCGATTTTTTGTCCTTAAAAAGGATTTTATCAGTATGGCAAGTTGAGATGAATAAGGGTGGAGGTTGGAATGCATTATTCTGGTGTAATCATGACCAACCACGTGTAGTTAGCCGATATGGAAATGATGGCAAATACTTAGTGGAATCCGCAAAAATGCTTGCGACCACTATTCATATGATGCAGGGAACCCCTTATATTTATCAAGGGGAAGAAATCGGGATGACGAATCCATATTTTGAATCAATCGACGATTATCGTGATGTTGAATCGCTCAATATGTATCGTCTCTTGTTGGAACGAGGCTTAAGCGAAGAGGAAGTACTAAAGATTTTACAGCAAAAATCCCGAGATAATTCGCGCACACCTGTTCAATGGAACTCTAATAAAAATGCTGGTTTTACTACCGGAGAGCCATGGATAAAGGTAGCACCTAATTATCAGATTCTAAATGTTGAAAATGCCTTACAGAATCATAGTTCTGTTTTTTACCATTATCAAAAATTAATTAAGCTTCGGAAAGAGTATGACATCATTACAGATGGCGATTATGAATTAATTTTAGGAGACCATCCAGAAATTTTTGCTTATATCAGAAATGGTGAAAACGAAAAATTATTGGTAGTTAATAATTTTTACGACAAAGAAACTCAGTTTAACTGTCCACTAGAGTTATCCGCTTTTTCGAGCGAGGTTCTAATTTCAAACTATTGTGATACAAAGAATGTTTTTCAAACCATTACCTTACGACCTTATGAATCAATCGTCTTTCATTTGAAAAGGTTGTTTTCGCATTGAATATTGCTTTTCATCATTTGTTATAAATTCTAAACGGGCTTAGTTTTTCTGCATCTTTTCTTATAAAGTTTACTTATGTTTAACTCACAAAAAAGGTTGTCCGTATATAAATGCGAGAAATGAGTCCTTGAAAAAATTGTAGACGTAATAAAATATCGGTAAAATAATAAAAACGATATGTTGAAAGGATTCTAAGGCATGAGGGAAAATAAGTTTTTATCGATATACGAAGAAATTGTCGAACAAATCCAAGCAGGGAAGCTAAAGCCTAATGCGAAACTATTATCCGAAAATGAACTAGTCGAAAAATATGAAACATCGCGCGAGACGGTTCGTAAGGCGTTAAATTTGCTTTCACAAAATGGCTATATTCAAAAAATAAAAGGAAAAGGCTCATTTGTCCTAGATGTTGATCGCTTTGATTTTCCTGTTTCCGGTCTCGTAAGCTTTAAGGAAATCGCTCAAAAAACCGGAAAGCCTTGGCGAACGTTTGTCTATGAGTTGGATGAAATGAAGCCTGATGATTTTATTCAAAAGCAACTGCATATTTCTAGTAAAGATAGCGTTTGGAAGCTTGTTCGTGCTCGGGAATTGGAGAATGAGCGGATTATTTTGGATAAGGATTTTATTCTAAAAAAAACAGTGCCGACTTTAACGAAGGAAATTTGCGAGGAATCCATTTACGAATATTTTGAAGGTGCACTTGGCCTTAACATTAGCTTTGCCAAAAAAGAGATTTCGGTTGAAGAACCTACCTCAGAAGACCGAAAATACTTAGATTTAAAAAACTACGAGCATGTTGTCGTTGTCAAAAACTATGTTTACTTAGAGGATACGAGTCTTTTTCAGTACACGGAGTCACGCCATCGTCTCGACAAATTTAAATTTGTGGATTTTGCTCGGCGTAGACATTAAAGATGCATTTGCCTTCTGAGGGGGGGCAGGTGCATTTTTTTTTGTGCTTCGGCATCCTTGTTTGTTTTGTGGGAAATGCAGGTATTTATACCTAATTCGTGCAGTTCACCGTACATTTCGTGCAGATCGAAGATAGTTTTGTGAGGCTTACTACTAGCTTCGTGCAGTTGCAAACAAAGTTCGTGCAAATCCAGTACTCCTTGAGGTAATTTCCTAAGTCTTGTAAAAATTCAAGAAAAATTCACAATGTGTTAACAAAAGCTCAGCAATATTTCGCCTATCCGAGTTTACTATTTGTATGAACTGCCTAAAATCAATAGAATGAAGGTATTGACCCATAGGAGGTATTCATCACAATGAAGTGGAATAAATTAATCGGCCTTGTTTTCATAAGCGTTCTTTTATTAGCAGCGTGCAGCAACAATGACAACCAGGCAGTTAAGAAGACATCTAATATTAATGAAAATAAAGCTTCCAATAAAAACATCACTACTGATACAAAGATACAATCTTTAACTGAAGCTAAAGGAATTCCCGCCGCAGAGAAAAAAGCATTACTAGCTGTCACTAACCAATATGTAAAAGCCTTTAATGAGAAAAATTTAGACGCCTATATGGCGACCATTTCGAAACATCCAACCTCATTTAAATATGAGGAGGAAAAAGCTTATACAAAAAAGGCTTTTGACACTATGGATATAAAATTGGCCCCAACAAAGATCTCTATTATTGGGTATAAAACTAATGATGCTAATGTCTATATGGAATTAAAAACGACGGTTGTCGCACATGGTGAAAAGGCCGTTAGGAAAAGCCGTCAAGTTAATACTTATCATAAGGAAGAAGGAAAATGGAAACTGACATCCATCATGGCGATGGAAACAAAGTAAGAGTAAATCTCATAAAGACAACTACACAACGGCTAAAATAGTTGCGTGAAAATTTATTTCTTCTATAATGAAGTTATTGTAAAAAAGGTTTGAAGGGTGGTAACAAAAATGCAAATCGGTATGATTGGACTAGGGAAAATGGGGTATCAGCTTTCCTTAAACCTAATGGAAAAAGGATATCAAGTAAGTGCATACGATGTAAATAAAGAAGCGGTTCATAATATTTCTAATGAAGGTGCAGATGGTGCAACAACACTAAAAGAATTAGTTGCTAAGCTTGATCGCCCTCGCAAACTTTGGCTTATGGTTCCAGCAGGAGACATTACGGAACAAGTATTCCAGGAACTTTTACCATTATTAGATGAAAATGATATCGTCATTGACGGTGGAAATGCTCATTATAAGGATTCTCTACGACGTTATGATACTTGTAAAGAAAAAGGCGTTTACTTCCTTGATTGTGGAACAAGCGGCGGTGTAGAAGGTGCACGTCATGGAGCATGTACGATGATAGGAGGAGACCAGGAGGCATTCGCCCAAGTCGAAAACGTATTTAAAGATATCTCTGTTGAAAAAGGCTATCTTTACACTGGAAAAGCAGGCAGCGGTCATTTCTTGAAAATGGTACATAACGGGATTGAATACGGGATGATGGCGGCAATTGCTGAAGGCTTTGAAATCTTGGAAAAAAGTCCATTTGACTATGACTACGAAAAAGTATCTACCGTTTGGAACAATGGCTCGGTAATCCGATCATGGCTAATGGAATTAATGGAAAATGCCTTCTCGAAGGATGCGAAGCTTGATAAAATCAAAGGTGTTATGCATTCATCTGGAGAAGGTAAATGGACTGTTGAAGCAGCACTTGACTTCCAGGCTGCGGCACCAATTATTGCGTTGTCCCTGATGATGAGATATCGTTCACTAGAAGATGATACATTCACAGGTAAAGTCGTTGCAGCACTGCGAAATGAATTTGGCGGACATGCAGTTGTAGAAAAATAATAGAAACAGGCGGGGGGATCCGCCTGTTTTTGCTTTTTTCTTTAGGAGATTTCTCTATTTTTAGTATTTATTTGCTAGGAAAAACCAATTATATGGACTAGACTTTAACGGGAATAGTAATCTAAAATAGTATGCAAGGAGGTGAAAAGATATGGAAAATGGATTAAAAGAAATAATGTCATTATTGGGAGAAATAAACAAGAAATTCGACGCAATTGATAAAAGATTTGATGGTATGGATAAGAGATTCGATGGTCTCGAAACCGAAGTAAAAGGTATGAGAATGGAAATGGAAACAGGTTTTCGAAACGTATATCACAGACTTGATGCACTTGATAACACTACTACAAACCTAAAATATGACATGGATCTTCTTTATGATAAGCAAGGTGAACTTGAACGGAAAATAAATAAGGTCGAGAGAATTCAAGAGGCTTTATTCTACGAAAAAAGCAATAGTCATAAGTCTCAACAGGAACAACCTACAAAATAACAACTTCATACAATAAATCCACCACGAATCTACTATTCCTCATCAATATTACTATAGATTTATTGGATAATCTTTTATATTATGGTAATTAAACAAGTAATAAGGATGAGTGAATATGAAAACTGCCATTGTCACAGACAGTACTGCATATATTCCAAAAGAAATTAGAGAAGAACTGAACATTCATATGATTCCACTTAGTGTCATCATGAAAGGGGAAATATATGAAGAAGAAATAGACTTATTTGCGGAGCAATTTTTCGAAGAAGTGAAGCATTTAGATCAGCTTCCAACCTCCTCTCAACCACCAACGGGTAAATTCATAGAGCTTTATGAAAGCTTAGCAAAAGACCATGATATTATCATTAGTATTCACTTAGCGAGTGGCATTAGTGGGACATACCAGGGAGCCGTGACTGCCAGCACTATGGTCGATGGTGTCAAAGTTTATCCATATGATTCTGAAATTAGCTGTATGCCCCAAGGATTTTATGCAATCGATGCGGCAAAGCTGGCACTTGAAGGAAGAACACCTGAGGAAATTCTCCACAGATTGGACGAGTTAAAAGAATCTACACGAGCTTATTTCATGGCAGATGACCTTTCCCATCTCCACCGTGGGGGCCGTTTGTCAAGCGCCCAAGCTATTATCGGGGGTCTGTTAAAAGTCAAGCCGGTGCTCCATTTTGTCGACATGAGAATCGTTCCATTTGAAAAAATCCGAACAAGAAAAAAAGCAATGAATCGAATGGTTGAATTGCTTGGGGAGGATGCAGCAAAAGGAATCCCACTGAAAGCATCCATTATTCATGCAAACCGTGAAGAAGAAGCGAATGAATGGAAAAATAAATTGGAACAACGATTCCCAAATGTTGATTTTTCCATCAGCTATTTTGGTCCTGTAATTGCCACGCATATAGGGGACGGGGCAATGGGATTGGCGTGGATGTTAAAATAGCACAAAGTACGCCATTCCATTTAGGAGTGGCTTATATTTTTAAATAGTATTGTTGGCATTTATACAGCCTTATGTGTACACATAAGGCAGAAAATCTACAATAATCATTAACAAGCCATTTTTATAAAAGGAGTGATCCCAATATTGTCAATCGAACTACAAACCTACCTTGCTGGCCGCAAACTACTACAAAGCGAAATTCCTCCCACTCTACTAAAAAACAACCAAACACATATTACCTACCAAGACGGAATCATAAAGAATAAGAACCAATGGAAGTGCTCCAGATGCGGAAACACTAACCAGAATCTGTTTGCCACCTATCCATGTGCACTCTGTAAAGTAAACTGCACGTACTGTCGAAATTGCATCATGATGGGGAGGGTCTCCACCTGTACCCCGTTACTTGGATGGAACGGACAAGATCCAGATATACTCCTTCACGATAATCCTCTACAATGGGAAGGACAACTATCAGATGGCCAGCAGCATGCTTCAGTTGCTGTTGTAAAAACTATTCAATCCCAATCCGACCTTCTAGTATGGGCAGTATGTGGTGCTGGAAAAACAGAGGTGCTATTCGCCGGAATAAGCGAAGCACTAAGAATCGGGCATCGTGTCTGTATAGCCACACCAAGAACCGATGTCGTCCTTGAGCTAGCCCCACGTTTCCGAAAGGTATTCCCTTTCACCACAATCTCCGCTTTGTATGGGGGAAGCGAAGATCGCCACCAATACGCTCAGCTTGTCATCTCTACCACCCACCAGTTATTCCGTTTTGAACATGCCTTCGACGTCATTATTATCGATGAAGTCGATGCCTTTCCGTATACGATGGATCAAACCTTACAATGGGCAGTGGAAAATGCAGCGCGAAATTCTTCTGCCAAAATCCACTTAACTGCCACGCCAAACAGTAAATGGCAGCAAGAATGCCTATCAGGGAAACGTAATCATGTCACCATCCCAGCGCGCTTCCACAGGCATCCTCTCCCAGTGCCGACATTTAAATGGTGCGGGAATTGGCGAAAACCAATTGAAAAAGGCAAACTCCCAAGAGTTGTCGAAAAATGGGTTTCCGACCGCCTCCTAGCAAGGAAGCACGCCCTCGTTTTTTTACCAAATATTAAACTTATGGAAATAGCGGCACCTCTGTTCCAAAAGCTCCATCCAAACATCGATTATGTTCATGCCGAAGACCCAAAGAGGAAAGAAAAAGTAGAAAAAATGCGTGCTAAGGAAATTCCAATCTTATTAACCACTACTATATTAGAGCGCGGTGTTACCTTTCCAAACATTGATGTCGCAGTAGTAGGAGCGGAGGATCGAATTTTTACCGAAGCTGCCCTCGTTCAAATTTCTGGTCGGGTAGGAAGAAGTGCAGATTTCCCAAGTGGAGCTATTACATTTTTCCACCATGGACAATCGCAAGAAATGATCAAGGCGCATAAACACATTATCCAAATGAATCGAAAAGCAAAGAAAAGGGGGCTAATTGATGGCTGATTACTGCCTTCTCTGTTCTGTCTGCTTAGTCCCAAGGATTTCGTGGAACTTTTTCTCATTTACATATAAAGAGGAATATCTCTGTTTAGACTGCAAAAAAAAGCTAACAAAAATTTCTGGGAAAACATGTGAAAAATGTAACCGACCACTCACTAAGCTTTCCAATGAATATGTTCAACAGAATACTTGTATAGATTGTATTCGCTGGGAGGAGGATGCGGAATGGAACGGGATTTTAGAAAAAAATATCTCTGTTTATGAATATAATGATTTTTTTAAGGATTTATTATCCCGATTCAAATTTCGAGGAGACTATGTTTTAGCGAAAATCTTTGCACACGATATCCACAAAATAATCAAATCAACAAAGCATGATTATATTGTTCCGATTCCACTAAGTGTAGAACGACTTCAAGAAAGGGGCTTCAGCCAAGCGGAAGCACTTATTGTGGAAGCTGGCCACCTCCCGTATAATGCACTTACTCGTATTCACACCGAAAAACAGTCAAAAAAATCTCGCCATGAACGAATCCATATAGAAAATGTTTTTCAAGCTGTGGAACCCATGCAAGGAAAATCAATTCTGCTTATTGATGACATCTATACAACCGGTTCAACTATCCGGCATGCTGCAAAAACGCTAGTAAATGCAGGCGCAAAATCTGTCGTTTCATTTACAGTTGCAAGAGGATAAACAATTTGAAAAATCAACCGATATAATGTATAGAGAAACATGTAATAGCAGGAGGAAGACCAAATGGCGGGTATAGAAAATTGTCCTAAATGCGGCAGTATATTTGTGAAAAATAATCTTCGTGATGTTTGCGAAAATTGCTATAAAGAAGATGAGAAAAAATATGATATAGTATCAAAATTTTTAAGAAAACGTGAAAACAGAGCGGCAACTATTACAACGATTGTGGAAGCAACCGAAGTCGAGGAGGAGTTAATCTATAGTTGGGTAAAAAAAGGCAGACTACATGCTACACATTTTCCAAACTTAGGATATCCATGCAGTAAATGTGGGACACTCATAAAAGAAGGCACACTTTGTAGAACATGTGCCACTGAAATAAAAAAAGAATTAACACAATTTGAAGAAACAGAAAAGCTAAAAGTCGAAAACACTAGGCATCAAACATACCTTCGTAAATAGTAAAAATAAACTATAAAACATTCGTGAAATCATCCGATATAATAAAAAGAGAAGAAATACGTTCGGTCGAAAGGAGCGTAGACAATGAAAATTAATAATTACAATACATCCGGTATTAATCCATATAAACAGCAAATGAATAAAATGAGTCAACAGAAAAATCTAACGAAGCAAAACGATAAAGTAGAAATTTCGGCAACAGCAAAGGAAATGCAACAAGTATCCAGCATTGAAAAAGATAGACAAAAGAAAGTGGAGCAAATAAAAATCCAAGTAGAAAATGGTCAATATAAGGTGGATCCTCAGTCCGTTGCGAAGGGCATTTCGAAATTTTACTTTGGAAAATAGAAAGGAGGTACCTTCATGTCTGAGCCATTACTAGTTGTTCTCGAAAAATTGTACATGCTACATGAAAGCCTATATAAACTTGCAATAGAAAAAACAACAATTATAAAGGAAAACGACATGGAGTGCCTCCAGCAATTGTTAAAAGATGAACAAACACATATTGCAGCTATTAATACGTTGGAAGTAGAACGTCAAAGGGTAGCAAAGGAATTTTTACATACTAACGAGGATGTAACTATTTCCGACTGTATAGAAGCAGCACCATTAGAACTGAAAAATAAGCTATCATCCTTACAAACTAAAATTATCGATATGATAGAAAAGTTAAAAGAACAAAACGAACTAAATCAATCGTTACTTTATCTATCATTACAATATGTCAACACTACACTCGACATGATTCAACCAAAACCTGAGTCATACACATACGGAAGACCAAATAAACCAAATGCTCCCCAAAAGCCTTCCTTTACTGCATTTGATTCGAAGGCATAATAATGATCAAAATAAGCTAATGGAGGTTTACACATGACTTCAACATTCTTCGGCCTGGAAACGGCGAAACGCGGCATGAACACGCAGCAAAATGCATTATTCGTCACAGGGCAAAATATATCAAATGCCAATACACCAGGATATTCGAGACAAAGGATTAACTTTGAAGCAACGGAACCCTTTCCGCCTGTAGGATTGAATCGTCCGCAAATACCTGGGCAAATGGGAACGGGTGTACAAGCCGGATCTGTTCAACGTGTTCGAGAATCGTTTCTAGACTCTCAATACCGTAGCCAAAATAGTCAGCTTGGTTATTGGAGCTCAAAGGCGGATTCCTTATCCAAAATGGAAGATATTATGAATGAGCCAAGCGATTCTGGCTTAGCTGCAACACTTGGTCAATTTTGGCAATCATTGCAGGATTTGAGTGTGGACCCGGAAAATGATGGGGCGCGTTCAGTTGTATTACAACGTGGACTAGCGGTTACGGAAACTTTTCATTACTTAAGTCAGTCCCTTTCAAGCATAAAGCAAAATATTGGCGATCAAATTAGTGTATCTATTAAAGATGTCAATTCGATTTTAAAGCAAATAAGTGAAGTTAATAAACAAATAGCAGCTGTTGAACCAAATGGTTACTTGCCAAATGATTTATATGATGAGCGTGATCGTTTAGTAGATCAGCTATCTTCCTATGTAAACGTAAGAATTGAACCTGTCAAAAGCGGTGGAAACTCCTCTCCAATAGCTGAGGGAATATATAATATAAAAATGGTAAACTCAGATGGTACGGAGATTGATCTAGTCCATGGCTCTAAATACAATAGCTTTAACATAAAAGGTGGATCAGATAGTAATGGCGATGGTGTACTTGATCAAACCTCTGGAGATGCTATTGAAGCATTTGTAATAAATGGAGTAGAAATAAATGTTGCAGACTTGTCGCAAGGGAAACTAAAGGGATTATCAGAAAGCTTCGGATATAAAGATGCAAATGGTAATATCAAAGGGACTTACCCGGATATGTTAGACCAATTAGATAAGCTAGCATTTAGCTTTGGGTCCGTTTTTAATCAAGTTCACAGCAAAGGATTTACATTGGATGGACAGCAAGGTGAAGACTTCTTTGACTTAACTGCTATTACAGATGGTTACAAAGGTGCAGCAAGTTTAATTGAAATGGGAAAACTATCTAATAAAGACATTGCCGCTTCCACCGCAGCAAATAATGCAGGTAACGGCACAAATGCTATTAATCTATCGAATGTTTCTAGTATTGATTTTTCCAAGCCATTCACTTTAGAAGGCTTTGATGCAAATAACCCGCAAACAATAACATTTGACGGCCTGCCTTTTAAAACAGGTTCAATAAATACTAATTATCAAAGTATTATCGGAAAGCTTGGAGTGGATGCACAACAAGCGAACCGATTAACGACTAATAGCTATACATTACTACAATCTGTCGATCAAAATCGCCAATCCGTCAGCTCTGTATCCTTAGACGAAGAAATGATTAACATGATAAAGTTTCAACAAGCTTATAATGCTTCAGCACGAAACATAACGATTGTAGATGAAATGCTCGATAAAATTATTAACGGTCTTGGAACCGGTGGAAGATAGGTAGGTGGTTAGAAATGACAATGCGTGTGACACAATCTATGTTGTCCAATAATTTTTTGAATAACTTAAATACAAGCTATGAAAAAATGGGGAAGATTCAAGATCAAATTGCTAGCCAAAAAAAAATTACACGGCCTTCAGATGATCCAGTTATTGCTATGAAAGGGATTGGCTACCGAACGAATCTACAAGAAGTAGAGCAATACAAACGAAACTTCTCTGAAGCACATAACTGGATAGATAGCTCAGATTCAGCCTTAGATGAGGCAACACAAGCGATGCAAAGGATTCGCGAAATAACAACTGAAGCGGTAAACGGAACATTAACAGATGATCAACGAGCAAATATCGCTAAAGAAGTTAGCCAGCTTAGGGATCATTTAGCTGATATTGCAAATACAAAGGTTGGCAATAAATATATTTTTAACGGTACAGATACTACAAATAAACCTGTTGATTTAACGCAAAGTCCAATCCAAGTTTCAACCAACACAAATCCAGTGAAAATTGAGTTATCCAAAGGGGTTTATATTCAAGTTAACAGCGATTCAAACAGCATATTTTCAAAACAATTTTTTGATGATCTAACATCTCTAGAAAATGATTTGAACTCTGAAAATCCAACTGATCTTAATAAATATTTAAGTACACTAGATGCCCATATCGATAAAATTGTAAATGAGCGTGCAACAATTGGGGCACGGAGTAACCGTGTTGATTTGATGGAAGATCGTATTGGTCAACAAGAGGTTAGTGCAACGAAAATGATGTCGGATAATGAAGATGTCGATATGGATAAAGTCATTACCGATCTCGTGAATCAAGAAAGCGTCCAACGTGCTGCTTTAGGTATCGGAGCGCGAATTATTCAACCAACATTACTAGACTTTTTAAGGTAGGAGCTATTCACTATGGATAGCTTCTTTTCATAGAGGTGATATAGATGAACTTTCCGCAAATACGATTGCAATCAACAAACGCACAAATTCAAATCAACACCACCCCAGCCCAACAATCTATTGAACAGCCCGGTCCAGATTTAGATATTCAGCAGCCACCAGCTGAGCTTCATATTGATCGAACTCCCGCAAAGTTGACAATCGATCAATCTCAAGCTTGGGCTGACATGGACTTAAAACCTATTTCACAGAGGTGGCGTGATGTTGCTGGATTTGGTCACCGAGATTGGCTGGAAGGAGTTGCAAGGAGAGCGGAGGAAGGCAACGAACTCATGAGAATAGAGAATAAGGGTAATCCTATAGCTACTATTGCTAAACGGAATAGTGAAAAACCTCAGTACGATTTCAATATAGGTTACATACCAACTGCAGGAAGTGTGAAAGAGCATTTTGAACCAACAAAACTGGATATCCAATGGGATCTCAAATATCCAATTAATAATACAAAGGTAAGAAAACCTATTATAGATTATAAACCTGGAACGGTAGATGTCTCACTAAAACAACATCAAGAATTAAACATTGACTTTGCCAATTTGAAGTATGTTGGAATTAATTATGAGCAAGAAATTTAGGAGTGAGGAATCATGAAAATACAAACAAAATATCATGGATCGAAGGATATAAATACAGAAGAAATTTGGCAGTTTGCAAATGGCATTCCGGGATTTCCTGATGAAAAGGAATTTATCCTATTAAGTTTACCTGAAAATGATGTTTTCTCCATCCTCCAATCTGTTCAAACAGCAGAAGTGGCCTTTGTCATTGCCAATCCATTTTCTTTTTTTCAATCCTATGAATTTTCTATTGATGAGCATTCATTGGAACAATTGGGGCTGCACAAAGAAGAAGATGTTAAAGCATTTGTCATCCTAACCGTTCAAGAGCCATTTGAAAAAACGACAGCTAATCTTCAAGCACCAGTAGTCTTCAATCAACAAAATAATAAAGCAAAGCAACTTATCTTAAATGATTCTTCCTATACAACCAAACATCCACTTTTCAATTTAAAAGGGGTGAAATAAATGCTTGTCCTTACACGAAAGAAAGGGGAATCCATTCAAATTGGTGAAGACATTGAAATTACCGTCTCCGCTATTAAAGGAGATCAAGTAAAGATTGCTATAAATGCCCCTAAGAATATTGAAATTCACCGAAAAGAAATCTATATTGACATTCAAAATGAAAATACGGAAGCTACCAAGGAAATAAAGAACTTATTTGGAATCTTAACTCCGTCAAAAAAAGATTAAAAAAATATCAAAAAACTATTAAACCTCCTCGAATTCTGTCGATATAAACTGTGTAAGAGATAAATGAAATACCGGCCGGCTTTCATTTATCCCTAATATCCAAGTGTTCACAAGGATGTGAACCGAACATTCAAGGAGGAAAAATAAATGCAAATTAATCACAATTTAGCAGCGTTAAACACTTTAAACAAACTAAACACTGCTTCAACAGCTCAAGCTAAGTCAATGGAAAAATTATCATCTGGACTTCGTATCAACCGTGCAGGTGACGATGCAGCAGGTCTAGCAATTTCTGAAAAAATGCGTGGTCAAATCCGTGGTTTAGACCAAGCTAACCGAAATGCTCAAGATGGTATTTCTATGATTCAAACTGCTGAAGGTGCTCTTAACGAAACACATGACATTCTTCAACGTATGCGCGAACTTGCTGTTCAAGCTGGTAATGATACAAACACTGATTCCGATCGTGGAGAAATTCAAAAAGAAATTAACCAACTTACATCTGAAGTTAATCGTATTGGTAACACTACTGAATTTAACACTAAGAAATTATTAAATGGCGGTAAAGAAGATGTTGCAGTTAACTCCATTACAGCTGGAAAAGCTGAAGTAACTGCAGTAAAAGGAGAATTTTCTTTTAAGTATTCTGATTTGGGAACTCTTAACGATGGTGATACGGTAAACATTGGTGGAACAGATTATACTTATGATAGTACTGGAACTGCTGGTTTCAAGGACGCAGATTCTCTAGCAACTGCAATTAGTGGAACTTACACTGCAGCGAATACTGGTGGGACAATAACTCTAACACAAGCTACAGCAGCTAATGATACTACTGGTCCTGCAGTAAAGGATGTTAGCGGTGCCGCAGTTTCAACGACAGTTGATAAAGCTGGTGTAACTGGAGTAACAGCAGTTGCAGGTAAATTTGAATTTACATTAGATACCTCTAAGCTTAAAGATGGTCAAATATTATCCATTGGTACCAAAACTTACACTTTTAATTCTGATGGATCTGGTGATTTTAAAGATCTAGCTTCTTTAAAAACAAAAATTGATGGTGATGGCGACTACACAACAGCAGTTAGTGGTAATAAAATAACATTCACACAAACTACTGGAAATGAATCAAATGCAGCAGCGCCAAAAGTATCTATTCAAACAAACACTACTGGAAACTTTACTGCTAGTCTTCAAATTGGTGCAAATGAAAGCCAATCAATGACAATAGATATTAATGATATGAGAGCAAGTGCTCTTGGTTTAACTGGAACTGATGCAAGTTATACTAAATCAACAGATGTAAGTAACGGTACTGATTCTACTGGAACTGAATCTGCATTAGATGTATCTACTGCAACAAATGCTGCAAATGCAATTACTAAAATCCAATCAGCAATTGATCAAGTTTCAGCAGAACGTTCTAAACTTGGTGCTAACCAAAACCGTTTAGAACACACAATCAATAACTTAAGCACTTCTTCTGAAAACTTAACAGCTGCAGAATCACGTATTCGCGACGTAGATATGGCGAAAGAAATGATGAACCAAACAAAGAATTCAATTCTTTCTCAAGCAGCACAAGCAATGTTGGCTCAATCTAATCAGATGCCTCAAGGAGTTTTACAACTCTTGAGATAATGATTAAAGGGCGTCTAGCTTGGTAACGAGCTAGAGTATCACTGGGTGAATTGCTGGAACTTCCTAAAGCTTTATCAACCACAACGTAATTGGAAACGATCAACGTGATGGTCTAAAAATGATGAAGATGATACAATGGATAATCAGCAGCCAAGCTCCTGTCTCGAAAGGGTGGAGAAGGTTCAACGACTAGAGAACACGGTCTAAGGTGCAAACTATGACTATGAATCTCGTAGGACAGTAAATTTGTTCGAAGTGCCCAGCCCCTAAAATTATAGGGTGAAGATATAGTCTATTCTATGATCGAAAGACATAGTCGCAAAGCAAGCGAACCAACAACCACAAGGAGTTCTTCAACTTCTTCGTTAATGTTAGATATGAAAGGGACTCTAGTTTTACTAGGGTCTCTTTTCATATTTATTAATAGAAATGTTGTTTGACAGGAGGAACTAATGAATAAAGAAGAACAAGAAAAAAATCAGTTTCTTGAACAACAGCTTGAGTGGTGTAAAAAACAAAATTGTATTTTAGAAAAGATAGAAATGAAACTGAGTGAAATGAAAAAAATAGCTCAATACGCTCTCGATAATGAACTTACTGCGTTAGAAATTGATCAGTTGAATAATCAATTAAATGAGTTGAAAATGGAAGTTCATTTGTTGGAAAAGCAGAGAAACTTTGTTGTCCATTAGGAGGAGAAAGATGGTGTATTCGTGGATATCGCATTAATGTCAATAGCATTAAGTCAAGGATAAGTCCATCAGCATCCATCAATGTCCATTATGAGAATGCTATTGGAAATGTAGAACAATAAGGTGAGCCTATTCAAAGGTTAATGAGTACGTCTAATGCAATTGCCATCCAACATGCTGCTCAACCATATTTGGGAAGTAATATCGATATAAAATTGTGAAGATAATCAAAACTGCAGTTATGCAACAGTCTAGAAAGAGTGAAAGCAAAGAGACAGAATAAATCTATAAACGATTACGAGGAGTTCTTATACACTTTCGTTTTATACCTTGTTCTTATTTAGAACGAGGTTATTTTTGTATAAATGAAGAATCAGCTTGTTTAAGGAATAATTTAGTATTCTAACGCATGATATTCTTCAATGTTTAATCTTCTATAATAATCACTTCCTTTTCCTTGAAAATCTTGAATTTGACGATTTCTATAAACATTTCCAAACTATATCCGATAATAAAGATAGATAAAACTCTAAAAGGAGCGAAGGATATGATCGACCGAATCGCTGGGGGACAAACTTCTGCATCTATGAATCCATCCAACTCGGTTCAAATGGATACCATCAAAGTTAAGTCAACTGAACCAGTTCAACATAATCCAGATAAAAATGAACAACATCAATTTTCAAGAGAGCATCTTGAACAAGTAGTAGACGGAATGAATCAATTTGTACAAGCTTCTAACACCCATTTAAAATTTGAATTACATGATAAATTAAATGAGTATTATGTAACGATTGTTGATGATAAAACACAAGAAGTCGTGAAAGAAATACCTTCAAAAAGAATGCTAGATATTTTTGCTGAGATGGAAAGACATTTAGGTATTTTAGTAGATAAGAAGATTTAAAGGAGTGAATTATTCATGGTACAAAGAATAGTTGGACTTGCAAGTGGCTTGGATATTGATTCCATGGTCAAGCAGCTTATGAATGCGGAAAGAATTCCTTTAGATAAGCTCAAACAAAAAAAACAAGTACTTGAATGGCAACGTGATGATTATCGTACATTAAATGCTGCTTTTTTTGATTTTCGGACTACGCTGACGAATATGAAGTTAACTTCCCAATATCGGGCTCGTAGCACAGTATCATCGAATGAAAGTGTAGTAACAGCTACTGCTACCAGTGTTGCTGGTTTATCCTCATATTCGATAGCGAATATTCAACAGCTTGCAACGGCGGCAAATAAAATCAATACTAATGGAGTGTCTAAGGATTCTAAAAATAAAGTAGATATAAATCAAAGCTTGATTACACAAAAAGATTCCTTTGGACAGTCGGATACTATTAATGGTACATCGACTGTTTGGGGAAGCACATGGAAAAATGATGGAGTAATTGAATCTACTACTGTCAAAACTGACAAGGACTCGTCTACTGTGACATTTGATTTAAAGGGTGCTAATGTTGTAACTGATAGCCCAATGAATATTACGGTAAATGGGAAAACCTATATAGTTTCTAATAAAACAAATCCTGATGACTTAGCAGATAATGAGGTAATGTTTTCCCAAGATGGTGGACAAGGTACTTTGACCTTTAAATCCAACATTAGTAGTGGTAGCTCCATCAAAGTTGATTATATCGGTAGTTCAAAAAATGAAACACAAACGATAACTTCTAATACAACTGGTTTCCAATTAAGTCGTGGCGCTATTGATCAAGATCATTTTACTTTGAATGTAAATAATAAAGACTATGTGCTAATGACTGATAAGGATAATGTTACACAAATTGTTGAAAAAGGTTCAACAGATACATCTACATCTATCGGAACAATAGATACTATTACAGGTAAGATTACATTTAATCAAGCTTTCAATGACCAATTGAAACAGAAGGCAAATGATGCAGGAGATCCAGACACAACTTTTGATGTAAAGCTGAACTATACACAATATTATTCAACTTTCAATATACAAACCTCTACATCCAAAGGGGATATGAATCAAAACTTTTTTATCCAAGGATCTGATTCTTTGCAATCAGTATTTAATCAAGTAAACAACTCCAATGTTGGTGTATCGATGATTTATGATTCATATTCAGACCATATGACAATGACTCGAACAGAAACGGGAAACTTTCGAAATTCAAGCGACGATGAAATTATTACTAACGGAGATTTTATTAACAACTTACTTAGCTTTGGTTCTGCAAATGAAAAAGGTGGAGAAAACGCCATTTTCGAAATCAATGGTCTTCAAACACAAAGAACTTCAAACACCTTTGATATGAATGGAGTTACTTTTACCTTAAAACAAACATCTAAAGCAACTGATCCACCAGTTACGATAACCGTAAAAAATGATACAGATCAAATATTTAATAATATTAAAGCGTTCGTGGATCAATATAACAAGTTACTTGACCAAGTTCAAGGTAAACTGAACGAAGATCGAGATCGCAATTATACGCCATTAACGGATGATCAAAAGGAACAGCTTTCCGATAAGCAACAAGAACAATGGGAAGCATTAGCGAGAAGTGGGCTTTTAAGAGGGGATTCTACCCTTTCAAGTGCTCTGACGCAAATGCGAACGTCCTTTTACCAATCCGTTCAAAATCCTAATGTGGCATCCGCTTTTAATCAGTTGGCAAGTATAGGAATCAAAACTTCAGCAGATTATACTCAAGGTGGAAAGCTGGAAATCGATGAAGCGAAGCTGAAACAGGCGATTGAAGCAGATCCAACTTCTGTCGAGAATTTGTTCCGTGGGACTGGCGATACAGTAGCTTCTCAAGGGATTGCACAGCGTCTATATGATAATGTAACGAATACCATTAATTCACTTAACGATAAGGCTGGTAAATCCTATTCAACAAATAAACAATTTGCTATTGGATTAAGCTTGGATGATGTGAACAATCAAATTAATGCCTTCAATGATAAACTTAGTAAAATTGAAGATCGTTATTATTCCCAATTTTCAGCTATGGAGCAGGCAATCCAAAAGAATAATCAGCAAGCATCCTTTTTACAACAATACTTCGGCGGCGGCCAATAAGGAAAGAGTGGATCGACGAATATGGCATTGAATAACCCATATCAGGCTTATCAAAATAATGCAGTTACTACGGCGTCTCCTGGTGAGCTAACGTTAATGTTATATAATGGATGTATAAAATTTATACATCAAGCTAAAACTGCTATCCAAGAAAAAAAGATAGAAGAAAAAAATACGAATATCCAGAAAGCACAAAATATAGTTAAGGAATTAATGGTCACTCTGAAAACAGATTCAGAAGTTGGGAAAAACATGCTGGCAATATACGACTATGCTAATCGTAGATTAATAGAAGCAAATATTAATAATGATTCTTCCATTTTAGATGAGGTAGAAGGGATTATTACAGAATTCCGTGACACTTGGAAGCAAGTAATCCAACTAAATCGCCAACAACAATTCGGCACAACAGGCGGTCAAGCATGATGAATGCAATCCAAGCCTGTTATTTACTTACTGAAGAATTAATCAAGGTGTTAAAACAAGGAACAATGGAAAATCGTGATAAAACAATCGAAAATATGCAAGAGTTGCTCTCTAAAAGAGAGCAACTTCTACCGCTGATCAAGCCGCCTTTTTCTGAACAGGAGGCTTTGGTGGGCAAAAAGTTAATCGAACAGCAACATGAATTAGATCGTTTGTTATTGAAAGTAAAACAAGACATTCAAAAAGCTATGAATGGTGTAACAAAGAAGAAAACATCGATGAAAAGATATATTAATCCATATGAAAATTTGCAAACAGATGGCTTCTTTTATGACAAACGAAACTAAAAATAAAAAATCACCTGCCAAAAAGGTGATTTTTTTCATATATACAATTCCTATATCCTCAATTATAATTTCAGTAACTGTAAGAACAATCACAGTGAAAACACTGGAGGAACACAAATGGCTATTTTAAATGTAATGGAAGAAATCGTGAAAAATGTATTGAATGAAAATATGGATCATTTGCACCTATCTTGTACATGTGAGCGTTGTCAGGAAGATATTATTGCAATCTCACTGAATAAATTACCGCCTAATTATGTGGTGAATAAAGACAGTAGTGCTTATATCCGAGCGTTATATACAGCAGATCGCCAAGGAGCAACGAATATATTAAGTACGGTCATACAAGCTGCAGATGTAGTAGAGAAAAATAAACATTGTGGAAATTAAAGCTTTTTTAACTTTCATGTTAATTCTAACTGCAAAATGAATGAAACGAAAAATGCCCTGAAATTTGTATTTATGCTAATCACAGCGTTTTTTGAAAACATTCAAATACTAACCAAATTAAACATACAGAGATAAAGGAGCAGCAATGATGCGTATAATTCTGGCATTCATTATAGCTTTATTTATTGAATTTCTTTTAGGTTTCTTTAATATTTCAGGAACACTAAATTTAATCATAGTATATATCGTTGTTTTTGCCATTTTACTTTACCCGACCTTCTATTCATTATATCGATCAAAAAACATCGACAAGCTCGAAAAATTTATAGTGAAGCGACAGAGGTATCCATATTATCAATTTATGTATGGAGTCGCTAATAAAAACGATTCATTTGTAGAAGAAGCTTTTACGAAAATGCAAAAAAGACCTCGAGGAAAGACGTATCAAGCGTTTATTCAAACCTTATATGCGCTTTACAATGGAAATCCGAAGGAAGCACAAAAATTTGTAGACGGAATTCAAAAGGTCGTTTTGAAAAATTATTATGAAACTGCCATTGCAATCGAAAAGAACGATTTGGAAGAGGCAAAAAAACTGCTAAAACGGCCTCTCAAGCCTTGGATGGTAGAAGCATTGTCCGTTGATTTAGAGAAAAAACAAGAGAATCTTGAAAGAGCATTGGAGCATGCGAAAAATGCTTTGGAGCTGACTCGTGGGATTCAATATTACAGTCTCTTCAGAATGTATCAAAAGGATTTCCCAGAATACTTTTCAAAATAAGGGTGGAGTAAAACCGCCCTTTATGGAGAAATAAATAATCTCTACTTAAACCTTCAAACCTACATCTATATTTAGTCCACGATTATAGTCCTGAACCAATTCCTCCTCAGTAAAAATTCACTTTTCCAAGCAGGTTAAACCCCAGCCTTTGTCAAATATATATAATTTGGCTATCACTACGAACATTGGGGGAAACAAACTTGGAACATTCAGTAGAAAAACAATTCACCTCTGAAATCATGAATAAAATCTTGAGTACATATCATCTAGACTCTGACTTTAAAAAGCTTGGTGATTTTGAAAATTATGCTTTTGAAGTTTATCAAGAGGAAGAAGCGAAAATATTACGGATTACGCATAGTTCACATCGTACGCAAAAGGAATTAGAATCGGAGCTGGATTGGATTCAATATTTGCATGGTTGTGGAATTAGTATTCCAGCGGTTTTTCTTTCTCCGAACGGGAATACCGTGGAGGCATTTCAGGCAGAGGATTCCGTTTTCTATGCCTCTTTGTTTGAAAAAGCACCGGGAAATCCTGTGAAGCTAGTTGATTTTGATACAAAGCTTTACCGTATTTGGGGAAAAGTGATTGGAAAAATGCATCATTTTACAAAAAACTATCAACCAGGAGAGAACATTCAACCACGTTATCAATGGGATGAAAACGATTTATTGCGTTTAGAATATTACTATCCTGAGTCTGACCAGGAAGCCTTGAAAGCAGCTCGTAATGTCGTAGCAGAAATCGCGAAATTGCCAAAAACGAAAGACTCTTATGGACTTATCCATACAGATATTCATTCTGGAAACTTTTTCTATGATGGGGAGTCGATCCATATTTTCGATTTTGATGATGCAAGCTATCACTTTTTTGCGTCGGATATTGCCATTCCGCTTTATTATTCTCTCATTAGTAAGCATTTATATGGTACAAGAGAGGAGCGCAATGAATTTGCAAGAGAGTTCATGCAAGCCTTTCTGGAAGGATATCGTGAGGAAAATGAACTTTCCGAAGAGTGTATCCAATCGATTCCATTGTTTTTAAAGCTAAGGGATGTTGATTTATATTCTGTGTTTAGTAAAAAAGTACCTGCTGAGGAACGTACAGAACGACTTCAGCATTGGATTGCTGAAATTAAGGAACGTATTGAAAAAAATGAGGCAATTGTGGATCTTGATTTGACTGGTAACTTGATATAATGTTTCATACATAAAATACGTAAAGCATTCATTAATTTGAGTAATGTTTTTGATGATTAAAGAGGCTTATAAAAAGCCTCTTTTGCACTTATTTCTACCACAACATTCCTGGGTATCCATAAGGATATCCATATGGCGGATAACCATAACCATAACCATAACCATACGGTCCACCGAGTGCAGTTCCCAATAAGGCACCAGTTGCTAATCCGCCAATAAATGGTGCTCCAAAACCAAATCCAAATGGCCTTCCAAAGCCAAATCCAGGTCGTCCCCAACCGAATCCAGGTCTACCAAAGCCAAAACCAGGTCTACCAAAGCCAAAACCAGGTCTACCCCATATTCTTTCATCTTCCACCGGTACACCATATCCTTGTAAAAAATTAGGATGCATATTTTTTCCTCCTCATTTTTTTATAAGCATTTTCATTAAAGGATATGATAATGATGGGTGGGTGGTATGGGTGTATGCCTTATTAGGGAAAATAATTTTGGGACATTGTCCTAGTGTGTTAGTTGAGTTTTCGACAATTTATTATATTTCCGAAAAAATTCGACAAAAATCTTTTTAGGTTTAAGCAGGAATAAAGACGTGTATAATAGAAATATATAATCATAGCATTAAAAAAAGGTAATGTGTTCCGCAGGTCTTGGAAAGACAAGCCTTGGCTTACAGGTGACACAGCCAAAATAGGAGGATTCCATATGATGAACTACAACATTCGTGGCGAAAACATTGAGGTAACTCCAGCAATACGGGAATACGTGGAAAAGAAAGTTGGTAAGTTGGAGCGTTATTTTAACGAGGTGCCTGATACCAATGTTCATGTTAATTTGAAGGTGTATCAAGGCAAGTCTTCAAAGGTAGAGGTGACCATCCCTATGCCACAGCTTGTGTTAAGAGCTGAGGAAGTAAATGAGGACATGTATGCTGCTATTGATTTAATTACGGATAAATTGGAAAGACAAATACGAAAACATAAAACGAAAGTAAATAGAAAATTCCGTGAACAAGGGAACCAAAGAGAATTTTTTGCATCTAATGTTCTTTCCAGTGTGCAAGTGGAAGAAGAAGAAAATGAATATGATTTAGAGGTTGTTCGTACTAAGCAATTTGATTTAAAGCCGATGGATAGTGAGGAAGCGGTTTTACAAATGAATCTTCTCGGTCATAATTTCTTTGTTTACACCGATTCAGATAGCAATCAGACGAATATCGTATACCGTCGGAAAGATGGGAAATACGGTTTAATTGAGACAAAATAAGATAATAAAATCCGTAACCAAGTGGTTGCGGATTTTTTTGAGGATTGGTTACGATATAATAGAACAAATGCGTAAGCGCTTTGTTCATCGGCGTACGGATGAGTGAAATTTGAAATTTTTACTCAGCCTCAGGCAGGAGGCGTAGAAATCCGCTAGCCGATAGCTGCTTGCGCTAGACGTAGACAATTTTTATGAAAGGTAATCCACAGTGTGAAATTTTATAATTTCCAAAAGCAAAAAAAGATGTATATATGAGGTGCGAAAATGAAAATAGATGAAACTGATCGTAAAATAATCCAGATTTTAACAGAAAATGGGCGATTATCGTATGCCGATATCGGCAAGCAATTAAATTTATCACGTGTGGCTGTGCGTGAGCGTGTTCATCACTTGATAAATAATGGTGTGATTGAAAAATTTTCCGTTGTGATCAATTCGGAAAAAATCGGAAAGCACGTTTCGGCTTTTTTCGAAGTCGATTGTGAGCCATCCTTTTTAGTGGAGGTTGCTCAAAAATTAGCGGACAATCCTTGTGTTGCAAGCTGCTATCAAATGACTGGTCCGAGTACACTGCATATGCATGTGTTGGTGGATGATTTTTCAGCGCTTGAACATTTTATAAACAATGAACTGTACAATTTAGAAGGGATCACGAGAGTGGAAAGCAATATTTTATTGAGGAGATTTAAGAGCAGGAATGGATTGAAGCTGTAGTAACTGTAGGCATTTGGATTTGAAGTAAATTTAAGAGATGTTTTTAGGTCTAAATACCTAATTCGGTCCATTGTTACCCGTTTTCGGTCTATTCAAATACGAAATCGGTCCATTCAAATGCAAAATCGTGCCGTTGTTACCCAAAATCGGGCTGTTCTAATAAAACCGCACCGTTTCTCATGAAAATTCGTCCAGTACAGCAATAAAATTAAATTAGAAGCCTAAAATTTTTGCAAAATTGTACGAGTCATGAAGTAAATCAGGAAAATTGTTTATAAGAGATTAAGAAAGTTGTAGAAAAATAGTGGTCATAAAGATGATTTTTTACTATAATCATAGATATAGATTACGTTTGTTAAATGAAATTGCGTTTTTTATTTACAAACGAAAATTAAAGGGGTGTAAAATCATGAATCTTGATCATTTATATCAACCATATCCATCAACGCGAAATACTGTTTTTGCGAGAAATGGCATGGTTGCCACTTCACAGCCATTGGCATCACAAGCAGGTCTTGAGATCCTCCGCAAAGGTGGAAATGCCATTGATGCGGCGATTGCAACTGCTGCAGCGTTAACTGTTGTAGAACCCACCTCCAACGGAATCGGATCTGATTGCTTTGCCCTTGTTTGGACAGAAGGGAAACTCCATGGTCTAAATGCCAGTGGTCCTTCACCGAAATCGATTTCTATTGAAGCATTACGTGAACGCGGGTATGAAAAAATGCCAGTTCACGGTGTGGTGCCAATCACCGTTCCTGGAACTCCATCCGGCTGGGCGGAGCTGTCAAAGAAATTTGGCCGACTTTCGTTAAAAGAGGTTCTGGAACCAGCTATTCGTTATGCGGAGGATGGGTATCCTTTAACGCCAATTTTAGGTAAGTATTGGAAACATGCTTATCGCTTTTACAAACAAAACACGACAGGGGAAGAATTCCAGGCATGGTTTGAAACGTTTGCTCCAGATGGAAGGGCTCCAGAAATTGGGGAAATTTGGCGTTCGCCAGGTCACGCAAGTACATTACGTGAAATAGCAGAAACGAATGCAGAAAGCTTTTATCGTGGACCACTTGCGGAAAAAATCGCTGATTATGTCGGGAAGCATAATGGATTTTTAGCGAAAGAAGATTTAGCAGCATATCGTGCCGAATGGGTTGAACCGATTTCAACAAATTATCGTGGATACAATGTTTGGGAAATCCCACCTAATGGGCAAGGGTTAGTCGCATTAATGGCACTCAACATTGCGAGCGGTTTTGAGTATACCGAAAAAGAGTCGGTTAATACGTATCATAAGCAAATTGAAGCGATGAAACTTGCATTTACTGATGGAAAGGCACATATTTCGGATATTGCTCACATGCGAGTGGAAGTGGATCATCTCTTATCAGAAGAATATGCAGCAGGGCGCCGCAATCTTATTGGGGAAGAAGCTATCACCCCTGAACCATATACACCTCCTAGTGGGGGAACGGTATACTTAGCTGCGGCTGATGGGGAAGGGAACATGGTCTCGTTCATACAAAGCAACTACATGGGCTTTGGGTCAGGAATCGTAGTGCCTGACACCGGAATTGCTTTGCAAAACCGTGGGGCTGATTTCTCACTGGATCCGGAACATCCGAATGCGTTGAAGCCTGGAAAGAAAACATATCACACGATTATTCCTGGCTTTTTAACGAAGGACGATCATGCAGTTGGCCCATTTGGTGTCATGGGTGGCTATATGCAGCCACAAGGACATTTCCAGGTGATTATGAATACAATTGATTTTCATTTGAATCCGCAAGCAGCACTGGATGCACCGAGATGGCAATGGATAGAAGGGAAAAAGATTCAAGTGGAATCCTATTTTCCAAATCATATCGCCCAAGCTTTAACTCGGAAAGGACATCAAATACAAATCGCAACAGATGGCGGTGGATTCGGCCGTGGTCAAGTGATTTGGCGTAATCCTGAAACAGGAGTACTGATGGGTGGAACAGAGTCGAGAACGGACGGATCGATTGCAGCTTATTAGTCAAAACAATTTTTGTTGCATATTTTTATACAGGGAAAAAAGTTATCAAGTTGATGCTTCTCCCAAAAACAGAGTTTGTTACAATATCAAATTTTCAATTTCTGCAATGCATTTTAATGGTAGCAATATTGACAATGAATATTGCACAACAGTGAATTGTTTTTGAAACTCAATCTCAAACTAAAACAACGGTGGACGACATAAAAAAGGAATGTGATAAAGTGAAAAATTGGGATATATTTGTAGCCTTTTTCCGGTCTGGGATGCTTGGATATGGAGGAGGACTGTCGGCAATTCCGTTAATGAAGCGCGAAGTTGTGGATACCTATAAATGGATGGAAGATGATGAGTTCTCCGATATTTTAGCGTTGGCCAACACGCTTCCAGGTCCTATCAACACAAAAATGTCAGGATATATCGGCTGGAGAGTCGGCGGCTTCTGGGGCATGCTATCTGCTTTAGCTGCAACTGTACTCCCAACTGTTATTTTATTAATAATTTTATTAACCGTATTACACGCATACAAAGATAAGCCATGGGTGAATGGAATGTCTAGAGCGGTAATTCCAATTGCGGGCGTAATGCTTGGGGTACTAACATGGGATTTTATCAAAAAATCCAAAAATACAATGGGCTGGGCAGCCACTATTGCTCTCCTAATTTTGAGTATTGTAGTGATGCAAATATTAGGAATCCATCCGGCTATTTTAATTGGAGCACTACTAGTATCAGCCCTTCTTTCTAAAAACAAGAAGGAAGAAAAGCAGGTGAAGGCATCATGATTTACTGGCAGATTTTTTTAGCTAATTTTATGGCAAATCTTTTAGGGTATGGTGGCGGACCAGCAACAATTCCACTGCTTGAACACGAGGTCGTGGATCGCTATGGTTGGTTTTCGGTCCATGAGTTTAGTGAGATGGTAGCACTAGGAAATGCTTTACCTGGCCCCATCGCTACCAAAATGGCAGGTTACATTGGTTATGCACAAGGTGGTGTACCTGGTGCCATCATTGCATTGTTCGCTTGTGTAGCCCCATCGCTTATATTAATCATTGCTCTTTTAGGGATATTAATGAAGTACAAAGATACGGCGAAGGTAAAAAATATGACGAAGCTTGTTCGCCCAGCAATTGCGGTGCTTCTAGGTGTTATGACGATCGATTTTTTTACCACTTCGTATAAAGGTGTTGGCATTATTCAAACAGCGATTATTGGGATTGTTAGTTTATTGCTGTTAGAAAAATGGAAGGTAAGTCCTGTCTATGTTATATGTGGGGCCTTAGTGTATGGAGCGATTTTTCTAGGGTAATAAATAATTGGGGGTATGTGGGATGACATTTTCAATTGTTGGTTATGATCCTGTTGAAAAAGAATGGGGGATAGCAGTTCAATCAAAGTTTCTTGGCGTCGGTGCAGTTGTACCATTTGCTAAAGCGGGTGTTGGTGCAATAGCGACACAATCCTACGCCAATACGGCTTACGGTCCTGAGGGGTTAGCGCTGTTAGAGCAAGGTAAATCAGCGGAGGAAGTACTAAAGCTTATAACCGATGCAGATGAGGACCGTGAATACCGCCAAGTGGGTATTATTGACTTTAAAGGCGGAGCAGCAACTTTTACCGGCGGGAAATGCTATGATTGGGCTGGTGGTATAGCAGGCGAGTATTTTGCGGCACAAGGAAACATCTTAGTCGATGAAAATACAGTCAACGCACTGGCGAAAACTTTTACCGAAACAAAAGGAACTCTTGCCAAACGACTATTGGATGCATTAAATGCAGGGCAAGCTGCTGGGGGAGATTCCCGCGGCATGCAGTCGGCAGCCCTTTTGGTTGTAAAAGAAAAAGGCGGTTATGGTGGCTATAATGACCGGTTCGTCGATTTACGTGTAGATGAACACCCAGATCCAATTAACGAACTTATCCGAATTTACTATCTACAACAGCTATATTTTGCAAAGTCTAAACCAGAACGAGTAGTCGAGATTAATGGTCAGGTTGAGACTGAGCTTTCTGAACAGCTTGAGCGACTCGGATATATGTCTGAAGAGGAAACATTGTTCGCAGCTTTGAAAAAATACATTCACACCGAAAATTTTGAGATGCGCGAACAAGAAGAAGGTAAAATTGATTTAGATGTGTTGAATTATATGAAAAACAAGCGCTGAAAAAGTAAATGGTTCACCTGTAGGATGTAAAAAGAAAAAATACAGGGGTAATCACTGTTCGTTCGCAAGTTTTTTACTTCTAAATTCTCAAGAAAAATCACAAATGGTTTGCTGACTGAATTTAGTTTAAACGAACATATAGGGTAACCAATCGTGGCTATTGGTTACCGAAATATAGGAACAGGAGCATTTTAGGTAACCAATCGGTGGTATAGGTGACCGGAATTAAGGAATAAGAGCAATTAGGGTAACCAATCAAGGCTATTGGCTACCGAAATATAAGAATAAGAGCATTTTGGGTAGCTAATAAATGATATTGGCTACCCAAATTTATATAATAACATCAAAAGGGAAGTCACATTACAAAAACCTAGCTCATCTCCTCAAACTAATAATTCAATAACCTTCACTTCACCATTTTTCCAATCAAAGAACGAATCCTCTTCACCTCACTAGTTGTCACTTCATAGGGTAAAATGTTAAAATTTAAAAAGGAGTATAATAGGTAATAAGTGTGAGAGGATTTTTTTATCACAATAAAGAATGTTATAAAGGAAGGCTCTCACAGTTGATAATAAAGGAGCGTTATAGATGGTTGCTTTTTTAGAAAAAGTATTTGATGCAAATAAACGCGAAATAAAGCGCCTTGATAAGTTAGCAAACCAAATCGAAGAGCTAGCCTCTGATATGGAGAAGCTTTCAGATGATCAGCTTCGCGAAAAGACAGAGGAATTTAAAGAACGCTATCAAAAAGGTGAAACATTAGAAGATTTGCTTGTAGAAGCATTTGCGGTTGTCCGTGAAGGGGCACGTCGTGTACTTGGTTTGTATCCATATCATGTACAGCTTATGGGTGGTATCTCGCTCCATGAAGGTAACATCTCTGAGATGAAAACAGGTGAAGGTAAAACATTAACTGCAACTATGCCTGTTTATTTAAACGCCTTATCTGGAAAAGGTGTGCATGTAGTAACAGTCAACGAATACTTGGCTAGTCGTGATGCAAACGAGATGGGTGAGCTATATCAATTTCTAGGCCTAACAGTTGGTTTGAACCTTAATAGCATGTCTAGTGAAGAAAAACAAGAAGCATATTTCGCAGATATCACATATGGTACGAATAATGAGTTCGGCTTCGACTATCTGCGTGACAATATGGTTTTATATAAAGAGCAGCGTGTGCAAAAACCGCTTAACTTTGCGGTTATTGATGAGGTTGACTCGATTTTAATTGATGAGGCCAGGACACCATTAATTATTTCAGGGCAAGCACAAAAGTCAGCGAACCTTTATATTCAGGCAAATGCGTTCGTTCGCACCCTAAATAAAGAAGAAGATTACACTTATGATGAAAAAACGAAAAGTGTTCAATTAACAGAGGAAGGGATCAGCAAGGCTGAGCGATCCTTTAATATTGATAACCTTTTTGATATTACGCATGTAACCTTGAATCATCATATAAATCAAGCGTTAAAAGCAATTGTCACAATGCATAATGATGTGGATTATGTTGTTCAAGATGGCGAAATTGTCATCGTAGATCAATTCACAGGTCGTTTGATGAAAGGACGTCGTTTCAGTGACGGTTTGCACCAAGCAATTGAGGCAAAAGAAGCGGTTGAAATTCAAAACGAAAGTATGACAATGGCAACGATTACGTTCCAGAATTACTTCCGTATGTATGAAAAGCTTGCTGGGATGACTGGTACAGCGAAAACGGAAGAAGAGGAATTCCGCAATATTTATAATATGAGAGTAATTGTCATTCCAACGAATAGACCAATTGCTCGTGATGACCGTCCAGATTTAATCTATGCATCGATGGATGGGAAATTCCGTGCAGTTGTAGAAGACATTGCAATTCGTCATAATAATGGTCAGCCAGTGCTCGTTGGTACAGTGGCAATTGAAACATCAGAATTAATTTCAAACTATTTAACGAAAAAAGGAATTCGCCATAATGTTTTGAACGCGAAAAACCATGAGCGGGAAGCGGAAATTATTGCGTTTGCTGGTGAAAAAGGTTCCGTCACAATCGCAACAAACATGGCAGGGCGCGGTACTGACATTAAGCTGGGCGAAGGTGTCGTCGATCTAGGTGGACTTGCTGTTATTGGTACAGAACGCCATGAATCACGCCGAATTGACAATCAGCTGCGTGGACGGTCAGGTCGTCAAGGAGATCCTGGTATTACACAATTTTATCTTTCCATGGAAGATGAATTGATGCGTCGCTTCGGTTCTGATAATATGAAAACGATGATGCAGCGCTTAGGAATGGATGATTCTCAGCCAATTCAAAGTAAAATGGTTTCAAGAGCCGTTGAATCTGCGCAAAAACGTGTTGAAGGCAACAACTTTGATGCCCGGAAGCAACTTTTACAATATGATGATGTCCTTCGTCAACAGCGCGAGATTATTTATAATCAACGTAACGAAGTAATCGATTCTGAAGATCTTCGAGATATTGTTGAAAGTATGATAAAGAGTGTCATCCAGCGTGATGTCGAGCTTCATACTCCGAGAAACGAGGATGAAGAAGATTGGAACCTGCAAGGCCTAGTAGATTATGTTCACGGCAATCTTTTACATGAAGGTGCTGTTTCAGTAAATGACTTCCTTCGCAAAGAGCCAGAAGAAATGGTTGAACTCATCTTTGACAAAGTGAAGAATGATTATGATCAAAAAGAAGAATCATTAGGTACCGAGCAAATGCGCGAGTTTGAAAAGGTTATCCTACTTCGTGCCGTCGATTCGAAATGGATTGATCATATCGATGCAATGGAACATTTGCGCCAAGGTATTCATTTACGTGCATACGGTCAAGTGGATCCGCTTCGTGAATATCAAAGCGAAGGCTTTGCAATGTTCGAAGGCATGGTTATGGCGATTGAAGAAGACGCTGCAAAATATATTATGAAGGCGGAAATTCGCAATAATCTACAACGGGAAGAAGTAGCGAAAGGCCAAGCGGTTAACCCGAAAGAAGACGGAGAAACCGTTAAGAAAACTCCTGTTAAAAAGAAACAAGACATTGGCCGTAATGCGCTTTGCCCATGTGGAAGCGGTAAAAAATATAAGCAATGTCATGGGAAGAACGTTTAATATATAGTTAAGTTTTATTTCGGAATCGCTTTCGGACCGATTAAAAGGCGATTCCGATTTCTTCCCGTTTAGGAAATGATATAAGATTACCTTTTAAATAAGGGACTACGTCTAGCTTCAGCGCCTATCGGCTAGCGGATTTCTACGTCTCCTCCCTACGATAAGTCAACATCAGTTGAAAATGGTAGTTCAATTTTCAATAGCTCGTGAACTACCTCAGCACGGTTTCCTTTATCTCAGTCGAAGACTACGAAATCCGTACACTAGACCTGTGGCGCTTACGCATTTGAAATCAACATGAGGTGGAATACGAAAATGGAATTATTTGAAATTAGAACTGAGCTTGAAAAAACGGCTACGAAGCTAGCTGATTTTAGGGGGTCTCTTTGACCTCGAAAACAAAGAGGCACGTATAGCAGAATTAGATGAAATCATGCTCGAACCGAATTTTTGGAATGACCAGCAAGGTGCTCAAAAAGTTATCAATGAAGCAAATGGTTTAAAAGATATAGTCAATGAATATAAGGAGCTTGCTGATACACAAGAAAACCTTGAGCTTACACATGATCTAGTGAAAGAAGAAGCGGATGCGGATTTGCATGCCGAACTTGAATCGGAGCTTAAAGAGCTAGTAACAAGAGTAAATGAGTTCGAATTACAGCTTCTACTAAGTGAACCATATGATAAAAACAATGCGATCTTAGAGCTACATCCAGGTGCAGGTGGAACAGAGTCACAGGATTGGGGCTCCATGCTGCTTAGGATGTATACACGTTGGGGTGAAAAGAAAGGCTTTAAGGTGGAAACACTTGATTATCTTGCAGGGGATGAAGCAGGAATTAAGAGTGTTACGTTATTGATTAAAGGTCACAATGCATATGGATATTTGAAAGCGGAAAAAGGAGTTCATCGTCTTGTGCGAATTTCTCCGTTTGACTCATCAGGTCGCCGTCATACATCCTTTGTTTCCTGTGAAGTGATGCCGGAATTTAATGATGAAATTGAAATCGACATTCGCACAGAGGATATTAAAATTGATACCTACCGTGCTAGTGGAGCTGGTGGTCAGCACATCAATACGACTGACTCAGCAGTCCGGATTACCCATATTCCATCAGGTGTGGTCGTGACATGTCAATCAGAGCGTTCACAAATTAAAAACCGCGAGCAAGCAATGAAAATGCTGAAAGCAAAGCTTTATCAACGTGAAATTGAAGAAAAAGAAAAGCAGTTAGCAGAAATTCGTGGGGAACAAAAGGAAATCGGTTGGGGAAGCCAAATTCGTTCCTACGTTTTCCACCCGTATTCAATGGTGAAGGATCACCGCACTAATACGGAAAGTGGAAATGTCCAAGGTGTAATGGATGGTGATATCGATCCATTTATCAATGCTTACTTGCGCTCTCGACTTTCATAAAGAGTAAGAAAATTAAAGAATCAGTCTCAAGTCTAGCTTAACCAGCCATCTGCTAGCGGATTTCTCCGTCTCCTCCCTAAGAAAAATCAGCATCGGCACGTGAACTACTTCGCCGTGTTTCCTTTATCTTAGTTAAAGACTACGATATCTGTACGATAGTGCTGCGTTTTTGAATAAGCATAAAACTCTCATGCCATGGAACACTAGGTATGAGAGCTTTTTTCTTTTTGGGAGAAAATGTAACAATTCTGAACTCCCGCCTCTATCATCAAAATTTTTTATCTAGTTATAGACACCCCACGAACACCATGCTATACTCTCTGTCGGTAGTCTTAAACAACTTAGAAGGGGATTTAGTCATGAAGAAAAGAAGTGGAGAGGCATTAGAAGGTAATTTGCAGTCAAAAGTATTAGAATACATATTTGTTTTGACTGGTTCTGCCATCATTGCCATATCATTTAACGTTTTTTTGCTGCCAAATGAAGTGGCATCTGGTGGTGTTAGTGGAATAAGTACGATTTTGCATGGATTATTAGGATGGAAGCCTGCCTTTGTGCAATGGGCATTTAATATACCATTATTCATCGCGGGACTTATCTTTTTAGGTTTTCAGTTTGGGATAAAAACACTAGTTGGAACGATCTTTTTACCGTTTGTTGTTTTTTTGACTGAGCATATGAACCCGTGGACACATGACCCATTATTAGGAGCTCTCTTCGGAGGTGTTGGAGTCGGCCTAGGCCTTGGCATCGTCTTTCGAGGGAATGCTTCAACAGGTGGGACGGATTTAGCGGCACAAATTATTCATAAATATACAGGCTTAACATTAGGGACATGTGTCGTCATCATTGATGGGCTAGTAGTTTTATCAGCTGCAATCGTGTTTGATATTGAAAAAGGACTTTATGCATTGATCGGACTATTTGTGACTAGTAAAACAATCGATCTTGTCCAACTTGGAATCAGCCGGTCCAAAACAGCCTTAATTATTACCGACAAGCAAGAAGAAATACGCGAAGGAATATTGAATAAAATTGACCGCGGTGTGACAAAACTATCTGCATATGGAGGATTTACAGATAGTGAAAAACCCGTTCTTCTATGTGTGGTGGATCAGACAGAATTCATAAAGTTGAAACAATTAGTGAAGAGTCTTGATCCGACTGCATTTGTCGTTGTTATGGACGCATTTGAAGTACTTGGGGAAGGTTTCAAAAAAAGCTAGTCTTGTTATAATGGAATTGCGGGGAAACATTTTCCATTCCTAAGGAGGAATCAGGATGAAAAGAAAAATAATTGGAGCTGTTATGATAGTTATGTTGGCACTTGGTATGGTTGCTTGTTCAAGTAAAGACAACAATGCTACCAATAATAACACTACGACAACTGCATCTGGCGGTGATGCTGCAAAACTTTTCGGTGCAAAATGCTCTGTATGCCATGGTAAAGATTTAGGTGGACTAAATGGTCCAAACCTTCAAAAAATTGGATCCAAATATAGTAAGGATCAAATTTTAGACATTATTAAAAACGGTAAAGGTAATGGTGCAATGCCTGCTGGGGTATATAGTGGCAAGGATGCAGAAGCTGTTGCAACATGGTTATCTAATAAAAAATAATAATTTTTAGAAAATAGACTTGATGCTTAATTGCCATCATGTCTTTTTTCATTTTACGAAAGGGAGTAGTCTTTATGTATAAAATAGGACTTTTATCCTAATTCGTGCAGTTTAGATGGAATTTCGTGCGGTTCTTTTCTAGTTTCGTGCCGTTGAGCCGTCAATTTGTGCTGTTCACCCAGCTTTTCGTGCCATTCGTAACTCTCCAACCCTAGAATACATAAAATCCTCAATCACTACTCCAATTCTCCCGTGAATTCATGCTGTTCTTTCCAAAATCATTTAGGAATATTTCGACTAAATTATACATTAGGAGAAATAACAATATATACCAAATTTTGCCATTTGGAAACTAGCAAAACTTAACTCCAAACCACAACTTTAAAGGGAAAAACAAGGTTTGAAACAAAATTGTAATATGTTTAATGAGATATCGATGTTATAATTATTCTGTGATTTATTTCGAGATTTTACGATGTTTTTTGCTATTTTTTGATAGAAATACAAAATTTGACGAAAATAGTTAATCACTTAAATACAAAATCAGATAGAAGATTCCAGTAAAGATGGGTGATTAGATGATAGAAATGAAAAATGTATATAAAAAATATCCAAATGGGATTATTGCAGCCAATGGGCTTAATGTGCATATAAAACAAGGAGAATTTGTCTATGTTGTTGGGCCAAGTGGGGCCGGTAAATCGACTTTTATTAAAATGATGTATCGGGAAGAAAAAGCGTCAGACGGCAGCATCATAGTAAATGGCATCAATCTTTCTAAACTAAAGAATAATCGAATTCCTTACTTCAGAAGACAAATTGGAGTCGTGTTTCAGGATTTTAAATTATTGCCAACACTAACGGTCTTTGAAAATGTTGCCTTTGCACTTGAAGTAATAGAAGAACAACCAAAAACAATCAAAAAACGTGTAATGGACGTTCTTAATTTAGTAGGTTTAAAGCATAAGGCTAGAATGCTTCCAACTGAGTTATCAGGTGGCGAGCAGCAGCGTATTTCGATCGCGCGTTCAATTGTAAATCGTCCGAGAGTAATGATTGCGGACGAGCCAACTGGAAATCTTGATCCGGAGACATCTTGGGAAATCATGAAGATTTTTGACGAAATTAATAATCGCGGAACGACCGTCGTAATGGCAACACATAACCGTGAGATTGTAAATACAATCAGACATCGAGTTATTGCGATTGAAGGCGGAAAAATCGTTCGTGACGAGCATCGGGGGGAATACGGATATGAAAGCTAGGACGGTTCAGCGCCATTTCCGTGAGAGCCTAAAGAGTCTTGGACGTAACGGTTGGATGATGTTTGCTTCTGCCAGTGCCGTTACAATAACATTACTACTCGTCGGCGTGTTCTTCGTTATTATGATGAATATGAACAAAATTGCTTCAGATATCGAAAACGACGTAGAAATTCGAGTCCATATTGATTTGACGGCAACTAAGCAGGATCAAACTAATTTACACAACCAAATTCAAAATCTAACAGAAGTAAAATCCATTAAGTTTTCCTCTAAGCAAGAGGAGTTGCAGGATTTGATTAAGAAAATGGGTAAGGATTTCGAATTATTTAAGCAGGACAATCCTCTCTATGACGTATTTGTCGTAAAAACGAAGAACCCTACAGACACACCTAAAGTAGCCAAAGAGATTGAACAAATGGATCATGTTGAATCTGCTATTTATGGTAAAGGGAAAGTAGAAAAGCTCTTTAATGTTTTAAAAGTTAGCCGTAATGTTGGTTTGGTTTTAGTAATAGGGCTAGTATTTACAGCGATGTTCTTAATATCTAACACTATTAAAATCACGATTTTTGCGCGTAGAAAAGAAATTGAGATTATGAAATTAGTAGGGGCAACGAACTGGTTTATTCGCTGGCCGTTTGTTATGGAAGGTATCTGGTTAGGAATACTAGGCTCGATATTGCCAATCTTAATCGTTTCGGTTGGTTATTATTACGCACATGGTATCATTGCTCCTAGATTAGCAGGCCAATTCATTCAAATCTTAAACTTCAATCCGTTTGTGTTTGAAATAAGTGCCATTCTATTATTCATTGGTATTTTCATTGGAATTTGGGGAAGTGCCATGTCCATTCGCCGTTTCTTAAAAGTTTAAAAAAACATAAGCTTCAAGTGTTTCAGTCATCACGAGAAGAGCGTATAAACGTGCGCCCTTCTCGTTTAAGAAATAATACATATGCTTGGAAAGAGTGAAAGGGGAATATTCATTGAAAAGACGTTCATTGCTTTCTATTGCACTCGGTTTATCTTTAATTCTAGCCTATAATTCAGAAGTGTTTGCGTCTAAGCTTACCGATTTGCAGGACCAACAAAAACAAGTGGATGACAAAAGCTCCAGTGTGAATTCAAAAATCCAAAAAAAGAATAAGCAAATTTCGGATATTAACGGACAGCAAATGGATTTAGAAAGCCAAATGAAGCTGATAGAGTCTGAGATTGCTAGTACGGATAAAAAAATTCAAGGAAAACAAGTACAAGTGAGCGATACAAAGGATCAAATTGCTGGATTGAAAAAGAATATTGCAGCATTGAAAAAGAGAATTAAAGAACGTGATCAGTTGCTAAAACAAAGAGCACGTGCGATGCAAACAAATGGTGGTTCTGTCAATTATATGGATGTCATTTTGGATGCGCAAAGTATAAGTGATCTTATTGATCGCCTTTCAGCTGTAACTACTTTGATTAATGCCGACAAAGAGATTATCGATCAGCAAAAGAAAGATCAAGCTGATTTAGAGAAAAAGCAAACAGATGTTGAGAAAAAGTTAAGTGCACTCCAAGGTATGATTAATGATCTCCAACAAATGAAATCACAACTAAATCAGCAACAAGAGAAAAAGAAAGAAATAATGGCTGTACTGGAAGATCAGAAAAAAGATCTTGAAGAGGATAAATTCTCTCTACAAGAGCAACAACAAGTATTAGCTTCACAAAATTCTGCTATTCAAAAAGCAATTGAATTAGAAAAGCAGCATATCGCGGAAGAAAAGAAAAGACAACAAGAGCTTCAGCGACAACAGCAGCAACAGCAACAACAGCAACAGCATCAAAATAGCGGAAATAGCAGCGGAAATAGCGGCGGCGGAGATGTTCCACCTGTATCATCAAGCAACTTTACAAGACCTGCAGCAGGTTATATCTCATCAGAATTTGGATACAGAACAGGTACGTATAGTGGTTTCCATTCAGGAATAGATATTGCAAACAGTGGAAGCAATGTACCAATTGTAGCTGCGGCTGATGGAATTGTTGCTACAGCGTACCATTCTTCCAGCTATGGAAATGTTGTGATGATTACTCATTCTATTAACGGTCAAATATACACAACTGTATATGCCCATATGAAATATTACATGGTAAGTAATGGGCAAACTGTACAAAAAGGTCAACAAATAGGTGTAATGGGAACTTCAGGAGAATCTACTGGACAACATTTACACTTCGAAATATATGTTGGCGAGTGGACACCACCACCACATAATGGAGCAGTGAATCCACGAAACTACATTAACTTTTAGTTGGAAAAATACCACATCGATGATGTGGTATTTTTTATTATCCTATTTACTAAAGTCGGGCGGAGGAAACCAGGTCTTTAGTACTGTTTCGCGAGATTAAGAGCAGAATTCGCGAGATTAAGAGCAGAATTCGCGAGATTAAGAGTAAGACTCACGAGATTACGAACTAAATTCGCTAGTTTAAATAAAATATCCTGAAGGAAATCAACAATTTAGCAGTATACTTATGTTTTTTTATAATAAAAGGCATTGTTAAATAATAATGTGGAGCTCATACAGCCTTATGTGTACAAGTTCACTAAAGCTATTCGTACCGAATAAAAGCCGTTCACGTGTACACATAAGGCTGAAAATCAACAATAATCTTTAACAATTTAACAATGCCATAAAAAAATAGTGGGACATATTTTTTGTCCCACTAATGCACTAAACTCTTTTTTCTTTCAATAATAAATATAAAAAATATGGAGCACCAATTAAGGCGGTAATAACTCCTGCTGGAATTCCATCTGGATCTGCAAGATTTCGACCAATTGTGTCTGAAACTAATAAGATCCAACCTCCTATGAGAATAACGATTGGCATATATAACTGACTTCTTGGTCCGATTAGGGATTTTGCTAAATGCGGAGCAATTAATCCAATAAAAGCAATTCCCCCTGTAACTGATACGGCAGAGGCAGCTAATGCTACAGATGCAAGCAGTAGAATAAAACGTTCACGTTTAATATTCAAGCCAACACCAATCGCTGATGGTTCTGTCAAATTCAAAATATTTAATCGGTTGGATTTATATAGAGTAAATGGAAGTATAATAAGAATCCAAGGTAGGATAGCCCAGATAAATGGCCAATCAGTACCCCAAATATTCCCCGCTAACCATTTGGTAATAAAATCAACCTTGTTTCTTTCTGCTCCTGAGATCAATACAATCATAACTCCTGAGAGTGCCATGGAAAATCCAACACCAACCAGAACTAATTTAACCGGTTGAAAGCCGACCTTCTTACTATAGGAGAAGATGTAAATGAAAATAGCAGTAATCAGAGCCCCGATAAATGCTGCAATTGGCAGCATGAATGCAAAAGAGGTAGAAGTAATCGGTAGAAATAAAAAGAATACAGCAACCCCTACACCAGCTCCAGAATTGATTCCAATAATGCCGGGATCCGCTAGATCATTACGAGTGATACTCTGTAGAATCGCACCAGATACAGACAGAGCCATACCAGCCAACAGGGTAATAATGATTCTAGGCAATCGGATCGAAAATAAAATAAAGTTCTCATTAAATGTACCATGTCCGGTTAGGATAGGAACTAGTCTGTTAAAAGGAATCGAAGCATACCCAAGATTCATACCAGTGATAACGGTAATGACAATAAGAATTAGTAGTGCAGCGATAATAATGCGCTGCTTTTTTAGTATAGAAGGGTGTATCATGAGATCGTTTTTCCTCCTTTTTGAACAATAAATAAAAAGAAAGGAAGACCAAAGATTGCTACGATAGCTGCAATTGGAGTTTCATAAGGCGCATTAATTGTACGCGCTAACGTATCCGCAATCGACATAAAAGCTGCACCGAAAATGGCCGACATTGGGAGGATATAACGATAATCAGTTCCAACAATTTGTCTTACAATATGAGGAATCATTAATCCTAAAAAGGCTAAGTTTCCAGCAATCGCAACAGATGCACCTGCAAGTAAGATAATAATTATATAAAGAATTACTTTTATTTTTGTAATCTTTTGTCCCAATCCTATCGCAACTTCTTCATTTAAGCTAAGCACTGTAAGTTGCCTAGAGAATAGGAGAGAAATGATGATACCAATTGAGACAACTGGAATGATTAACTTTAGCTGACTCCAATTAGCACCAAGTAGACCTCCCGCTGTCCACATGGAAACATCCTTTGAAATTTTAAAATACAAACCAACACCATCTGCTATCCCATACAGTAAAGCAGAAATAGCGGCTCCTGCTAAAACTATTCGAAGCGGGGAGAAGCCACCCTTTCTTAATGCACCAATCCCAAATACCATTAAAACACCAATCGCAGCTCCTACAAAGCATGCAAGCATGATCAAATAGTAATTAGCTGAGGGAATCAGTGCAATCATGATAGCAAGTGCGGCATTAGCTCCAGCAGTTAAGCCTAGCAAACCTGGATCTGCTAGTGGATTTCTTGTTAATCCTTGCATAATAGCTCCAGAAACGGAAAGTGCTGCTCCAACAAAAATAGTGGCTACTTCTCGTGGAAAGCGAATTTCACGGATCATTGTAATGGTATCAGAAGCAATGTTTGTCGTAATCGCCTGCCATACTTCTTTTATACTGGTATTAGCGGCTCCGAATACCATTGCAACCAAAAAGCTTCCAATTAATAGAAGGATACCGATAATAAATTTAATAAAAATGGATTTCGTACTTTTAGCTTTATACATAAGCACCCCAACTTTTTATGTCATGATTGTATTCTATAAAAGCAATTATGCAAAAAAAACGAGAAACGAGGGTGACCCAAATTACAGTGCCACCCTCAAGAATTATTTCTATTTACCAAGAAATTCTTTTTGGAAAAATTTAAGCTGATAATCAAGTGTCAATGGATCATTGAAATAAAATCCTTTTGCATTTACTTCAAAGACATGCTTATTTTTTACAGCTGGAATATTTTTGTACGTATCAGTTTCTTGGAATGATGTATCACCATCTGAGTCTTTACTAAAGATTACATAATCTCCTGCGTACTGAGGTAATACTTCTGGTGAAATGGCATAATAACCAGGTTTTAAAGCCGTTTCTTCTACTTTTTTAGGCATTTTTAGACCCATTTGTTGATATAAGATCTCTGTTCCTCGTGCCCAATTGTCCCCAAATACATAAAGTTGTTTCCCAGAGTTTTCAATAACGGAAACGGTTGCGTCATCTCCGATTTTTGCTTTAATTTCTTTACCTGCCTCATCTGCACGCTTCTTGAAATCATTTACCCAGTCGGTAGCTTCTTTTTCTTTGTTTAAAAGCTTACCAATTTCAATATGCTGTGTTAAATAGTCCACTTTTCCATATGTGTAGGTTACAGTAGGAGCAATTTTTTTCAACTTATCAAGATTTTTGGTTGTGGATAATCCAATAATTAAATCTGGCTTTAAGGCAATAATCTTTTCTAAGTTATCTTCTGAAACCGCTTCTACACCTTTTAATTTATCCTTGAAATTTGGATTCATCTTCGACCAAGAATCTACGCCAACAAGATGTACTCCTAATGACATTACATTCCCCGCATAGCTTGAAAGAACCACGACTCTTTTTGGATGAGCAGGAACTTGAATTGGTCCATTCTCCGATTGATAAGTGATCGTGTCATTTTTTTGCTCTTTTTTCGAACCATTTGCTGAATCTTTGCCGCTGCTTGAACATGCACTAAGCATTAGCACTACGACTAAAACTAAAAACGCGATAATTCTCTTCTTCATTCTTATTTTCTCCTTTTAATAAGTTATACGTAATACAAATAGGTTTATTTGTTCTTGGATCTAGACCAATATCCGCATCAATTTGATAAACTTGTTTCAGCACTTGATGAGTAATTACTTTTTCGCAATCACCGGATTGAATGATCTGACCGTCTTTTAAAGCGATGATGTAATCTGAAAAACGTGCAGCTTGATTGATATCATGAAGGACCATGACAATCGTTCTTTCCTGCTCCTTATTTAGCTTTTGCAGAAGCTCAAGAACCTCTAATTGATGAGCCATATCTAAATAGGTGGTCGGTTCGTCAAGAAAAATCATTTCTGTTTCTTGTGCTAATGCCATAGCAATCCAAACACGCTGACGTTGTCCACCAGATAGGGAATCAACAGGCTGAAACTTATATTCTATCGTTCCTGTTACTTCGAGTGCCCAGTTAATAACCTCTAAATCTTTTTTAGAGAGACGTCCAAACCCTTTTTGATAAGGAAATCGGCCAAATGAAACTAATTCACCAACCGTAAGACCTGCGGCACTTTCAGGAGTTTGTGGAAGAATTGCCAACTTTTTAGCAAGATTCTTCGTATCGTCTTTCGTAATACTCTTCCCATCAAGAATAATGGAACCTGATTGGTAAGGAATGATCCGTGTCATTGCTTTTAATAGTGTAGATTTGCCACATCCATTGGAACCAATTATGGTTGTAATGCTTTTTTCCGGGATTTCAATAGACAAATCCTTCACAATTAATCGTTCACCATAACCAATATGTAAATGATCAGTATAGAGCTGAACCATAAGGTAGCCTCCGATAAAATAAATAGTTGATATTGATAATCGTTATCAGTTACAATGTAACTATAAAGTGATTCATTATATTTGTCAACCAACATTTTATTAGAATATAAAACATAATTAGCAACATTACAGTTAAGGAGAGAGCAACTTGAGTATATTAGAATGCTTTGATGTTACGATCTTAGGTGGAGGGCCAGCGGGACTTTATTCTGCTTTTTACAGTGGTTTGCGAGGAATGAAAGCGAAGATTGTCGAGTATCAATCACAACTAGGTGGAAAAGTTCATATTTATCCGGAGAAAATGATATGGGATGTTGGAGGGCTTACACCACTTCCAGCAGCAAAATTAATAGATCAGCTTGTGGAACAAGGTCTAACATTTAACCCGGAGGTTGTCTTAAATGAAAAAATTGTTTCCATATCAAAAAATGAAGACGGATTATTTATTTTAAAGGCTGAATCTGGACGTGAACATTTATCAAAAGCGGTTATTGTTGCAATTGGCAGCGGGATTATTAATCATCAAAAACTTAATATTGAAGGTGCCGAACGCTTTGAGGTTTCAAATCTGCATTATACCGTAAAATCATTGAAATATTTTAAGGATAAAATTGTTTTAATTTCTGGAGGAGGAAACTCGGCCATTGATTGGGCAAATGAATTAGAGCCTATCGCAAAAAAAGTTTATGTAACTCATCGTAAAGAATGTTTAACCGGACATGAATCCCAAATAAATCAATTGCAATGTAGTTCTGTAGACTGCCTTGCCAGAACTAGGATTTCTAAATTAATCGCTGGAAGTGGAGATCGAATTGAACGTGTGCAGCTAGAACAATGTTTCACTGGGGAAGTGACAGAAGTAGAGGTCGACGAGGTTGTTGTTAATCATGGTTTCGATATTGATGCAGATCTTCTGAATAATAGTGAGTTAAATATTGAACTTGCTGAGCAATTTTACATTGATGGAACATCGATGAGCGAATCATCTGTACCTGGTCTTTATGCGGCAGGTGATATTTTAAAGCATGATGGAAAGTTGAATTTAATAGCCGGAGCATTTCAGGATGCAGCTAATGCTGTTAATAAAGCAAAACAATATATTGATCCGAAGGCCGATTCCATTGCGATGGTTTCTTCTCACAATGAGGTATTTTATAAGAGGAACAAAAAGCTCGTTCAAGAAATCGTGAATTAAATTATAAATAAGAAGCAATGATTTGTTCTTTTCCTATATTCTAATCATTCATATAGGTTCAACTAGGTTCTATGTTTTCATAACATAGGACCTTTCTTTGTTACTCATTCTTCCTTCCTTAATAGATTTAATTATAGGTAGTAGTCTAGATTATCTGCTTCAATTTCCCAATTAAATATGCATATACGCAAAAACATCAATATTACGAAAAGGCTAAATTGACAGTGTTGCTATTTTTTCATATAATTTTCATGAAACCGCTTTATGAAAATGTTTCATTTATTATTTAGGAGAAATGGCGAAATGAAGATTACAATCCGTGATGTCGCAAATGCAGCTAATGTTTCACCAGCAACTGTATCGCGCGTAATAAATAACCCTGAGCTGGTAGGGGAAGAAACAAAGATTAAGGTGCAGGAAGCCATCGATGCATTAGGTTTCTCACCGAATGCCATTGCACGTGGTCTAAGTGTTCAAAAAACAAATACCATTGGTTTAATTGTACCAGGAATTTCTGATTTTTTCTTCAATGAACTTTATGTTGGGATAGAGGAAGTTGCAAGAAGAAATAATATGAAAATCTTGCTTTTTGATGCACAGCATAGTGAATACAGAGTTCAGGAAGGCCTCACCTTTTTGAAGCAACATCAAGTGGACGGAATTATTTTCACGAGTCGTCCGATCACGAACGACTATGATGCCATCCTTTCTCGATTAGATGTTCCTGTTGTTTTAGCATTAACGCAAAGCTATGGAACATATCCTTTAAAATCATTTCGTGTCGATGATTACAAGGCATCCTATGATGCTGTGTCTTATTTAATTTCACGAGGTCACAAACGTATTGGAATGATATCAGGTCCGAATACAGATATTATCGCTGGACAAACCCGGTTAAATGGATATAAAGCAGGACTTCAGCACCATTCCATCTCCGCCACTGATGAGTGGGTTGAGTATGGAGAATTTCGTTTTGAAGACGGCTATCTTGCAATGGCTAGGTTGTTGGAGAAACAAACTGCGAACAAATTGACTGCCGTTTTTGCAGCAAGTGATGAGATGGCAATAGGTGCAATGAGATGTCTACGTGATAAGGGAATACGTGTTCCAGAAGATATTTCTGTCATGGGCTATGATGATTTGCGAATTTGTCAAATGAGTACACCTACCTTAACGACAGTAGCACAACCGTTAAAGCAAATTGGTGAATTTGCCATTTCGCACTTGTTAAAATGCATTGAAGATCAATCGACAAGTATTGACAACAGTATTCATTACGTTTCCCATCATATTGTGGAGCGGGAATCTGTTCGTATTATAGTACCCGATTAAGACAAACAAGAACAAATGCGCAAGGCGCTTGCGCTTTTCTTATGAAGAGGAGTTAATACAATTGAAACAAATCTGGTGGAAAGAAGCAGTTGTATATCAAGTGTACTGGCGAAGCTTCTATGATTCAAATGGAGACGGTATAGGTGATTTACAAGGCTTAATAGAAAAACTTGATTATATTAAGGACTTAGGTGTAGATGTTATCTGGTTAAATCCATGTTTTGATTCACCGGATATTGATAATGGTTATGACATACGAGACTACTACTCTATTATGGAGAAAGCTGGGACTATTGAAATCTGGAGGAACTTGCTAGAAAAGGTTCACTCTATGGGAATGAAATTGATCATGGATTTAGTTGTCAATCATACATCCGATCAACATCCATGGTTTCAGGAATCAAGATCCTCGAAAGATCATCCTAAGCGTGACTATTATATTTGGCGTCCTGGAAAGGATGGAAATCCGCCAAACAATTGGCGTTCGTATTTTACACCATCTACTTGGGATTATGACGAACGAACGGATGAATTTTATTTTCACTCCTTTGCATCAGAGCAACCGGATTTAAACTGGGAAAATCCAGAATTACGGGAAGAAATATATAGAATGATGCGCTTTTGGCTTGACCAAGGAATTGATGGATTTAGAATGGATGCGATTGCCTTATTGAAAAAACAAGCAGGCTTTCCAGATGCAGAGAACCCAAATGATATTCGCTACTTAACAAACAATCCTGGAATCCATACTTTTTTACAGGAATTAAATGAAAAGGTACTACGGCACTATGATATTTTAACCGTAGGGGAGATTGCATTCGTTGGCCCGGAAGATGGGGTGAAGTATGTTGGCGAAGATCGTAATGAGCTTCATAGTTTATTTCATTTCGAAGTGTGTGATGAGATGCCAGCTTGGGATATACAAAGATATAGAGATATTCAGAATAGATGGTATGCAGGTTTGTGGGGGAAAGGCTGGAATTGCCAGTTTCTAAACAATCATGACCATACAAGGCAAGTGACTAGATTTGGGAATGATAAGGAGTTTCGTGTCCAATCCGCTAAGCTTCTCGCTACGATGGTCCATACATTGCCTGGTACTCCGTATATTTATCAAGGAGAAGAAATCGGGATGACAGGTGTAGATTATCATCGTATTGAGGACTACAAGGATATTGCATTTCATAATAAATATAAAGAAGAAGTGGCAAAAGGTAGGGAACCATCCGAGGTCTTTTCAGAATTAAAGCCGTTAGCTAGGGATAATTCACGCTCGCCTATGCAATGGACTGACGGGCTTAATGCTGGGTTTACTATTGGGGAATCATGGATTCATGTAAATGACAATCACAAAGATATTAACGTTGAAAAGGAATTGGCAAATCCGGATGCTGTTTTACATTTCTATAAAAAACTAATCCAATTAAGAAAGCAAAATCCAGTGATGACATATGGCGACTATCAGGATTTGTCGAATCATCATCCAGAAATATATGCCTATAAAAGGGAACTCAATTCGGAATGTTGGTTCATTATTTTAAATCATTCTGAAAGTAGCTCTGTGTTTGAAATTCCTGAATTATTGCGGAATGATAATTATGAGCTAGTTTTATCTAATTATCCAGATATTGAGACAAATCAGCTTAACAAGAAAATCAATCTTAGACCATATGAAGCGATAATCTTCAGGTTGTAGCGAATAATTATTATTTACTTGGAGGAATTAAAATGACTTTTCACGTAATAAAGGAAAATGATTTATTTTACCTATCAGATGAAAACGGTAACATTCCACAGTCCAATCAAAACTATTTTGGATATGGTTTGTATACAAAGGATACACGTATTCTTTCAAATTTTAATTTTGAAGTATCTCCTAATATTTTGGTGCCCTTAGATGCAGATGTTTCAAACAATTATTTAGGAACGTATCGATATACGAATCGTGAATTACAAGAGGATGGAGCCATTCAAATTCTACGTGAAGTGCTGCTTGTAACTAGAAAACAGTTCGTCGATGGGAAAACGTTCTTTGAAGAAGTAACAATTCACAACTATTCTGCAAGTTCAATTGAGCTGAAGTTGAACTATCAAGCGGATGCTGACTTTTTAGATATGTTCCAAGTACGAGGTTTTGCAAGTAAGGGACAGATGAATGAGAGGACAGTAGGAACGGAAGGAAATGCTTTGAAACTATCCCATTTAGCGCTGGATGGAGTAGAGAGCACTATATATATTCATGGCGAAGTATTAAATGGTGACCAATTTACAGTAGAAAATAATGGTACCTCCCTTGGGTTGTCAAAACAGATTGTCATAGGTGGAAAAGAGACACTTAAATATATTATTGCTGTCGATTATGCTGAAGTTACCAACCATTTATCAACCAATTTACAGATCAAACAATCTAATGTTGAAGAATCTTACAAATCTTGGGGAGAAGGTGCACCGCAAGTATGTGGTGACGATTCATTCCAAACTTGGTATAACAGAGGTCTTTCCGATATTCGGATGCTTTTAACCGATATTGGCTATGGCCAATTTCCAGTCGCAGGTGTACCTTGGTTTGCGGTCCCATTCGGTCGTGACAGTCTTATTACTGCATTCCAGCTACTTTCTGCACATCCGGAAGTGGCAAAGGGCACATTAAAGACAATGGCGGCATATCAAGGGACAAAAGTAGATCCATGGCGTGATGAACAGCCAGGGAAAATTATGCATGAACTTAGATCTGGAGAAGTGACTAGAACGAAGGAGCTTCCATTCGGGCCCTATTACGGAACGATTGATGCTACACCTCTATTCTTAATACTGGCTGCAGAATATTTGCAATGGACTGGTGATAAAGAGTTTATTAACGAACTATTACCTACGGTTGAACGTGCTTTTGCATGGGTGGAGGCTTATGGTGATCGTGATGGGGATGGTTTTGTAGAGTATTATCAAGAGGCAAGTAAAGGTCTTGCCAACCAGGGCTGGAAGGATTCAGGAGATTCCAATGTTCACAAAGACGGTACACTAGCGACAGGTGCAATTGCACTTAGTGAGGTACAGGCGTATACGTATCGAGCTTATAAGCAATGGTCAGAAATATATGCATCACTAGGAAATACTTCACTTAGCAACGATTTTGCAAACAAAGCAAAAGATCTGCAGTCCAAATTCATTAAAGAATTTTGGATGGAAGACGAACATGCAGTTGCACTTGCCCTAGATGGTGAGAAGAACAAAGTTGCTAGTGTTTCTTCAAATGCTGGACAAGTTTTATGGGGAGGTATTCTTCCTAAAGAATATGCAGATAAATTAATTAATCGCTTATTGCAAGATGATATGTTCAATGGATATGGCATTCGCACATTGTCAGCTAAGGAGGTTGGATATAACCCACTTAGTTATCACAATGGGTCTATTTGGGCGCACGATAATTCGCTCATTCTTTCCGGAATGCAGCTATATGGCAGAAAAGACGCAGTTGGCACGTTAACAGGTGGTTTATTAAAGACAGCTTCCCACTTTCCTTTAATGCGTTTACCTGAATTGTTTACAGGGTATGGTGAAAATGAAACAGCTAAGCCGATTCCATATCCGGTTTCTTGTTCTCCACAAGCTTGGGCGGCAGGAACTCCAATATTGGCGCTGCAGGCAATTTTAGGCTTGGTTCCAGACGCGACTAAAGAGATTATTACCATCAATCCGACTTTGCCAGCTGGTATGGATGAACTAAAAATTGAAAATCTTCGTGTTGCAGATGGAACTTTGAGCATTGTTGTGCAAAGAGCGCATGATGGCGAAACGACTTTTAGCATTTTGAATAATACTACTGGATTTAAGGTGCAATTTGCTTTGTAAAAAAAAGATTCAGTATCCATCTACTCTCTCCTAGTTGGAGAGAGTAGTTATAGAATACTAGTAAAATAAAGTTAAAAATATCATCTTGACTATGCAAGAGTGTTGGGTGTATATTGAAAAATGTAAGCGGTTTATGAAAATGTTTCAAACCAATTTACATTTAATAAAAGGGGGAAAAATAATGAAAAGTAGAATACTAGGAGTTGCTTCAGCAGTTGTTATGAGTATTGGTTTAGTAGCAGGTTGTAGTTCAAACGACAGCAGCAGTAGTTCTGATGGCGGAAAGGTAACAATAAAGTTAGGCATGTGGGCATCTAGCCCTGCTGAAAAGAAGCTAGTAGATCAACAAATCGCTGCCTTCGAAAAAGCAAACCCAAATATTAAAGTAAAAGAACAAGTAATTACAGGAAACTATTTGCAAGTATTACAACCAATGTTAGCTTCTAAAACAGCCCCAGATATTTTCTATGTGGATGCTTCTTATGCACCTACACTTGAAGATTCAGGTGTTTTAGCACCATTAGATGACTATATTAGCAAGGAAAAAGTAGATACAAGTGATTTCGCTCCGGCAGCTTTGGAAGCGTTTAAATGGAAAGGCAAAACTTATGGATTGCCAAAAGACTATAACACAATGGCACTTGAATATAATAAAGACCTATTTGCTAAGGCAGGGATTGACTCTCCGCCAACAACATGGGAAGAATTTTTAAAGGATGCTGAAATCTTTAAGTCTAAAGGTATAGCACCACTTTCAATGCCAATCGATGTGGCACGCTATTATCCACTTATCAAAGAATTTGGCGGCAGCTACTATGATAGCTCTTCCAATAAAGTAACATTGGATGATGCTACAAATGAAGCGGGATTAAAATTCTTTATCGATAATATTAAGAATAAAAATATTGTTACACCGAAAGATTTAGGCGGCGACTGGGCAGGTGCTCCATTCTCTCAAGGTAAAGTAGCAATGGCTCTTGAAGGAGCATGGGTTCTTCCGTTCATGAAGGATTCTGCACCAGATCTAAAATTCGGTATTTCTGATTTCCCAACAGCTAATGGCAATAGCTCTAATATGACATTTACTGTTAGCTATTCTATGGCAAACTCAACGAAACATCCGAAAGAAGCAGCAAAATTATTGTTCTTTATGACTGGTAAAGAAGCAGAAAAGATGACAGCAGAATCCGGACTAGCAATTCCATCTCGTCAAAGTCAAGAAAGTGCATTTTTGGATAAAAATCCAGATTACAAAGCATTTGTAAATGGTGTTAAATCTGCTAGTCCTTACCAATTTGGTACTTATGGACAAAATTTTGTGGATGCAATCAACAAAGCTACAGAAGAAGGTGCTTTGAAAGGACTTGCTCCATCAAAAGTTTTAAAACAAGCACAGCAAACAGTTGAAAGTCAACAACAATAATTGAAAACGTCTGTTTTCGTATCAATTATTGTTTTTCGCAAATCGATATAAATACTAATGAAGAGTAACTTCGTGGCATCTTTTCTTATAATTTTTGTGCATATTAACCTAGACAGGTTGTTACTTGGAGTTTTTGTATACAAGAGCAGCAAAGTTTAAGAAAAGAGCCTTGAAAATAGACAAATGCAAACCTTCGGGGTTTGCATTTGTTTCACTCATTTCTGTTAGGAAGTGACATTAAATGAAAAAAACAAGAAATCGATTATTAATGAAAAATAAATTTGATCAAGCCATGAATGGCTATTTATTTCTTTTTCCTGCACTAGTGGCATTAATTGTCTTTTTGATCGGACCAATTTTTTATGCCTTTTATATAAGCTTTTTCCGTTTTTCTTTCTTAGATCCTCAAAACGCAAAATTTATTGGATTATCTAACTACATCCACTTGTTTCAAGATAAGGAATTTTTGCGAGCTCTTTGGAATACTTCCCTATATACTCTTGGCGTTGTTCCAATTCAGACAGCGATTGCGCTTTTCTTAGCGCTAATTGTAAACAATATCCGCGGCAAAACATTTTTCCGGATTGCTTACTACTTACCGACTGTAACTTCAACTGTAGCAGTCAGTGTTATGTTCATATTTATGTTTTCACCTGATGGTCTTTTAAATAAATTTTTAGCGAACTTTGGAATTCATGGGCCGAACTATTTCAACAGTCCAACTTTTGCACTTCCAGCAATCATGATGATGGCAATATGGTCAAGTGTAGGTCAATTTATGATTATTTATTTAGCTGGACTCCAAGATATTCCGGAAGAAGTTTATGAAGCTGCAGAAATGGACGGTGCTCGTGGCTGGAAACTTCTATGGCACGTAACTATCCCGCTTTTAAAAAGAACAACCTTTTTAAATGTTGTTATGTCCATGATTGGAACCTTCCAAGTATTTGATCAAGCATATGTCATCTCTGGAGGGAATGGCGGGCCATTAAATTCGACCCTCACAGTCGTATTAGATATTTTTAACAAAGGGTTTAAAACGATGCAGATGGGATATGCTTCGGCAATGGCATTTGTATTGTTTGCAATCATCCTGATATTCACTCTAATCCAAAACTTCTTCTTAGGCCGAGAAGATAAGTAAGGGGGAAGGAAATTGAAGAGAAATCGTACTGCCCTCTACGTGGTAGCCATATTTTATTCATTATTAACACTAGTTCCATTTTTATGGTCCGTTTATACATCCTTAAAACCAACGGATGAAGTGTTTCATTTTTGGACGCCATTTAGCAAGCTGAATTTTCAAAGCTACACTTATATTTTGCATAACTTCCCATTTGGAAGATGGCTGTTTAACAGTTTATTCGTTGCCATTATCGTTACCATTGGGAACCTGATTGTGAATACACTTGCCGGTTATGCCTTCGCAAGATTTAAATTTCCTTTACGTGGAGTATTGTTTTATATCTTCCTAGCAATCATGATGATTCCGGGACAGGTGTTGCTCGTACCAATTTATATGCTGTTAGCAAATCTTGGATGGATAGATACCTATAAGGGATTAACGATACCTTTCTTAATGAGTCCGTTCATGATCTTCTTAGCAAGACAATTTTTCCTTGGAGTTCCGAAAGAACTAGAGGAAGCAGCAGAAATGGATGGCTTAGGAAAATGGGGAATCTTCTTTAAAATATTCTTACCACTTTCCCGACCATTGCTAGCAACGCAAATTATATTCACCTTTCAAGCGAACTGGAATTCCTTTATATGGCCTGTGTTATTGTCAACAGGTGATGACATGTACACCTTGCCAGTTGGGTTAAATTCATTCTATGGGCAATATAGTGCGTATTGGAATAGTGTCCTTGCTGGAGTTATCATGTTAACCTTACCGATGATCATTATCTTCCTTATCTTTCAAAAGCAATTTGTTAAGGGGATATCGACAAGCGGGATTAAATAAATAGAAAAGCGGAAGCGCCTTGTTCATCGGCGTACGGATGAGTGAAATTTGAAGTGTAATTTCACCTTCGTAGACTTCGACTGATATAAAGGAAACACGGCGAGGAACAAGTCGATGTTGACTTATCGTAGGGAGAAGACGTAGAAATCCGCTAGCCGATAGGCGCTGCAGCTAGACAGATGTTAAACTTGTTAAATGATTTATACGATGAAATATTATACTTTCATTTGAAAATAGAATTCAAGGAACCTGTTTACGGAAACTGCAGGAATTCTTGGGTTCTTTTTTTATAGCAATATAGTATATCGCATAATCCGTATGAGGTATTTTTTATAAAGATTAACGATAAACTAGAAGGATTAGGTTTTTAAAAATGACTCTATTATTAAACTTTGTTCATTTTTTTTGATTCGTTAATAGAGCATTAATATTGGCTAAAAGCACATTGAAATTCACGAAATAGGTGTGATCTTTCACTTAAATAAGGAAGTTTTGTCGTTGAAACTTAGGGAATAACGATAAAATGTACGAAAACAGCCTAAAAAATTGAAACATTGATTGTCACAATCCTTCATTAATGGAAGTTTTCAACCCTTATATGGTATGATACAGATTAATATGGATTGTAAGTGGGATTGGATAAAAGGAGAACAGAATGACAATTACGACGGTCTTATTTGCATTTTTTTTCTTATTAAATTTTGTTTTAGCCGGGGTCGTTATCTTTTTAGAGAGGCGACATATTGGAGCGACTTGGGCTTGGATGCTCGTCCTCTTATTTTTGCCTATCGTAGGCTTTATTATTTACTTAATATTGGGACAAAACCTCAGTAGAAGAAGAATCTTCTATTGGAAGGATCAAGAGAAAATTGGAATCAAAGAAATTACGCATCAACAAATTGATTTGTTACGTCACAATTCTTTTCCGTTTCACGATGAGCGTACCGTTCAGTATAAAGATTTAGTGTATATGCTGCTCGTGAATGACGGCGCAGTCATGTCCCATGACAATGATGTGGAAATTTTCATCGATGGGAAAGATAAGTTCCATTCTTTATTCAAGGATATTGAGCAGGCAAAAGATCATATCCATCTTCTTTATTACATTATTCGAAATGATAATCTTGGTAAACAGCTTCTTGAATTATTAATCCTTAAAGCAAAAGAAGGAGTTAAGGTCCGTTTTGTTTATGATGACATGGGATCTCGGGAATTACCGAAGAAATTTTTCAGAGAATTAGTCAGTGCTGGTGGTGAGGTTGCGGCTTTCTTTGCTGCAAAAATTCCCCATGTTAACTTGCGCGTAAATTTTCGAAATCACAGGAAACTTGCTATTATTGACGGGGAGATAGGCTATATCGGCGGTTTTAATATCGGAGATGAGTATCTTGGCTTAGATGATAAATTTGGATACTGGCGGGACACGCATTTGAAAATTATTGGTAAGGCCGTTTATGCCATGCAAACACGCTTTATTCTTGATTGGAACCAAGCATCAGCGAAGGAAATTCGCTATGAAAAAAGATATTTCCCAGAAATTCAATCCACCGGGGATACCGATGTGCAAATCGTATCTAGTGGTCCTGATTCGGAATGGGAACAAATTAAGAATGGCTATATAAAAATGATCAATTCAGCTAAAAAATATATATATATGCAAACCCCCTATTTTATTCCTGACGATAGTTTGCTTAATGCTTTGAAAATCGCGGCACTCTCTGGGGTCGATGTGCGCTTAATGATCCCGAATAAACCTGATCATATGTTTGTGTATTGGGCAACTTATTCAAATGTTGGCGAGCTTTTGAAAACAAATGCGAAAGTATATATTTATGAAAATGGTTTTATTCATGCCAAAATGCTCGTCGTCGACGGGAAAATCGCAACGGTTGGTACAGCAAATATCGATAACCGCAGCTTCCGCTTAAACTTCGAGGTAAATGCCTTTCTATATAGCCAATATATTGCGAAAAAGCTCGAAGCCATTTACAAAGAAGATATGCTAAAATCTCGGGAGCTAACCATCGAAGATTACCGAACACGTCCGAAGTCTATCCGCTTCAAGGAATCTATTTCACGACTATTATCGCCTATATTGTAGATACTGCCGAGATGTTGTTAACATCTCGGTTTTAAATATGCAAAGGTCGGCCGATCTACTTTCACTGCACTGTTATTCGCCCCTCATAAAGGCTTGTAGAAATTTGAGGAGCTAATTTCACTTGTTCAAGCAGTTCGACCACCATTTGGAACAGTACTATATTCTGGGTGCCCATGCACTCAAAATAAAAATCCTTTGACATCAAAACTTTCCAGTCGTACAATCTGATTTAATCAAATAGGCTACTTTCTTATAGATTGTGTTTCTCGTAAATGTTTATTTATTCTAATATAGACTGAGCTTCGGGGCATCTTTTCTTAAAAGGACTAACCATTCTTAAGTCGAATAAAGAAGGAAAAAGATTTTCATTTTACAATAAAAATAAAGTTTAAGAAAAGAGCCATAAATACAATATGCGGGGTGTGGAAATTGGACGTTTCATTTGATACAAAAGCAGTACATAGCTCATTGAAAAACACGAATGCCATACGTAGTAAAACGACACCAATCTATCAAACGACAGCTTTTACGTTTTCGAGTTTGGAAGAGTTAGAAGGTTTCTATCAGGGGGAATCTCCTTACCTTTATAGTCGAACAGGAAATCCGAATACCGATGAATTGGGGCAGGCTGTTGCGGCATTGGAAGGTGCACCAGCAGGAGTTGCGGCCTCATCAGGTTTGTCTGCTATTTTAGCAGGAATTTTATCGATAGCAAAAGCAGGAGATCATATAGTAGCAGCGGAGGACCTATATGGTGGAACCTATCATCTATTAAAAGAAGAGCTTAAACAATTCGGTATTGAAACGACATTTGTTCCATTCGAGGATTCTGAACAAGTGAAAAATGCCATTCAAAAAAATACAACCCTGCTTTATTCGGAAACGGTAACCAATCCATTTTTACGTATAGAGGATATTGGAAAATTAGTTGAAATAGCAAAAGAAAATGCCATTACTACGATGGTCGATAATACTTTCGCGAGCCCTTATTTGAAGCAGCCATATCTAGAAGGAATTGACCTGGTTGTCCATAGTGCGACAAAGTATTTAGGCGGTCATAGTGATGTAACAGCAGGGGTTTTGGTGGGAGAAACAGAGCTTGTGAAAAAAGCGCGCGAAAAAGTTGTCAATCTTGGGGCTAACTTAAGCCCATTTGAGGCGTGGTTAACATGTCGTGGCATGAAAACATTAGCACTGCGCATGGAACGACAAGCTGCAAATGCAAAACAATTAGCGATTTCCCTTAGAACAAACCCGTCAGTAAAAAAAGTTTACTACCCTGAGTTTGTATCTGAAAAAGGAAATGGAGCAATTGTCACGATTGAATTAGCGGAGAAATGCGATATTAATCGATTTTTTTCATCCCTTGGCTGGGTAAAAATCGTTCCAACTTTAGCAGGTGTTGAAACGACTGTTTCCTATCCACTTGGCACATCCCATCGGGCATTGCCATCTGAGCTCCAACATAAAATTGGCATTACTAAACAAGTAGTTCGCATCTCTATTGGGATTGAGGATGCGCAAGATATTATTGGTCAATTTGAAAAAGCAATCGAATTATCACTTTAATAATTTTTCAAAAAACTATTGACTTATGATTTCCGACTCTTCTATAATGCACATTAAGAGCAATTTAAAATTTTATGAAAACTAAATGAATACTCTTATCGAGAGCGGCGGAGGGACTAGGCCCTTTGATGCCCGGCAACCATCAAACACCCATGTTTGATAAGGTGCTAATTCCTACAGATCGAAGTGATCTGAAAGATAAGGGGAGGAATCTGTATATGAACCCTCTTCTTATGAAGAGGGTTTTTTAATTTCCTCTTTGTAAACCCCACCCTTGTCTTGAAAATTTCTCGATTAACAAAGACTGTTTTCGTAAAGATTGTTGTTTTTCGTAAATGGCTATCAATCCTAATACGGACTCAGTTCAGGAGCATCTATTCTTAAAAGGTCTATTCACTAATAACCTAATTAACGATGCTTACAGGTTTTTCAGCTTTAAAAGCAACAAAGTATAAGAAAAAAGCCTTTAAAACAAAAAAATGGAGGAATGTAAAGATGACAGAACAAAAACAACTTCGCCCAGAAACATTATTACTTCACGGAGGTCAACAAGCGGATCCTACAACAGGATCTCGCACAGTTCCCGTATATAAAACGACATCCTATGTTTTTAAAGATACTGATTACGCACAAGGCTTATTTGCGTTAGAACAAGAAGGTTATATCTATTCCCGAATTGGAAATCCAACAGTAGATGTTTTTGAAAAACGTGTTGCCTTGCTTGAAGGAGGAACTGCGGCAGTTGCCCTAGCATCAGGATCCGCAGCAATAGCATTCTCCATACTAAATCTTGCGGGTACAGGGGATGAGATCGTAGCTGCAGGAAATCTTTACGGAGGTACTTACAATCTATTTGCAGTAACGCTTCCAAAGTACGGAATTAATGTTAAATTCGTTGATGCCGATGATCCGGAAAACTTTCGAAAAGCAATTACACCAAACACAAAAGCATTGTTCGCCGAAATTATCGGAAATCCAAGCTTGCACGTATTAGATGTAGAGGCAGTTGCAAAGGTTGCCCATGAAAATGGTATTCCTTTGATTGTCGATAATACGTTTGGCACTCCTTACTTAACTAACCCTATCAAATGGGGAGCAGATATCGTTGTTCACTCAGCAACAAAATGGATTGGTGGTCACGGCACAGCAATTGGGGGAGTGGTTGTAGATGGCGGAAAATTTGACTGGAACAGTGATAAATTCCCAGGCTTCAAGGAACCGGATGTAAGCTACCATGGTCTGCGTTATGGAGTGGACGTACCACAGGCCGCTTTTGCTACGAAGCTTCGTGTTCAATTGCTTCGTGATTTTGGTCCAGCATTAAGTCCAGATAGTGCATTCTTATTTTTGCAAGGACTTGAAACATTGCATTTACGAGTACCAAAACATAATGAAAATGCCCTTGAAGTTGCACAGTTTTTACAAAATCACCCTGCAGTCGAGTGGGTAAGCTATACAGGCTTAGAGAGCCATCCTTCCCATGAATTAGCAAAAAAGTATTTCAAAGATGGATTTGGTTCCATTGTGAATTTTGGCATAAAAGGCGGAAGAGAAGCAGGGCGTAAGGTGATCGATAATATTCAGCTTTGGTCACATGTAGCGAATGTCGGGGATGCGAAATCACTAATTATCCACCCAGCATCCACTACTCATCAACAATTAAGCGCAGAAGATTTAAAACAAACAGGTGTAACAGAAGAGCTAATTCGTCTATCTGTTGGTTTGGAAGCAGTAGAAGATATTATTGCTGATCTTGAGCAAGCCATAGAAAAAGCAACAGCTGTTTCGGTATTATGACAAACATTCAAACAACAAGTATCGGCAAAATGGAATTAGAAAATGGTGGAATGCTAGATATTGAGCTAGCTTATGAACGACAAGGCCCTGAGAATGCTCCAGTTATCCTTGTATGCCATGCATTAACCGGAAATCAATTTTCGATTGGAACGAACGAGGAGCTTGGCTGGTGGAGTGGGCTCATTGGCAGTGGGAAGAATATTGATACCGATCATTGGCAAGTGATTACTTTTAATGTTTTAGGTGGCTGTGATGGCTCGACTGGTCCTTTATCTGGTCAGCCAGAATATCGCTCATCCTTTCCCACTATTACGATCCGGGATATGGTTCACGCCCAGCGTAAAGCTTTAAACCAACTAGGTATTCGAGAGCTAAAAGCTGTAATTGGTGGATCTTTAGGTGGCATGCAGGTATTAGAGTGGGGAGTTTTGTATCCAGATGATATGGAACAGCTTTTTGTGCTTGCATCGACCCCAGCATTGAGTGATTACGGAATTGCCTTTAACCGCATCGGGATTGCAGCAATCGAAGGGGATGCGAATTTTAAAAATGGGTATTATCAATTTTCTCATGAAGTAAAAGGCTTTGAAGTTGCAAGAATGGCAGGAATGGTAACGTATCGTAGTCCAACGTTATTTTCGCAGCGATTCGGGCGGGAAAGACATTCTTCAGATTTATATAGTGTGGAATCTTATTTGCACTATCAAGGGGAAAAATTAGCAAAACGCTTTGATGTGAATAGCTATCTAGTTTTGCTTAAAGCCATGAATTCACATGATATAGGCAGAGGCAGAGGAGGCTGGGGGCAAGCAGCCTCTTGTATCAAAGCCTATGTAACGGGAATTGGATTTGAGCATGATCTTATTTATCCAAGTGAAGAGATTCAAGCCTTTATTCAAGCAGTACCAAATGGCAACTTTTTTAAGATCCAGACTGATTTTGGCCATGATGGTTTTTTAGTAGAATTCGAGAACTGGGGCCATTTAATACAGCATCAATTAGAAAAAAAACTAACCGGTGTAAGTAGTACAAATTAATGATAGCGTGATGTGCACCTATTCATAGTGTTGTATATGCCGAAAAGGAAAGGTGATGAAATGGCGATTATAAAAGCAGCCCTGTTAGGATATGGTACAGTTGGTCAAGGTGTGTATACAGCTATAAAAACCCATGGGCAGCAGCTGAAAAATCTATTAGGCGCAGAAGTAGAGATTGCAGGAGTACTGATAAAGGATCCCCATAAAAAACGAGATATTGATCCTGGAATTTTAGTCACTACAGAATTTGAAGATATTTTAAACATCCCAGGTTTACAAGTAATCTTTGAAGCAATAGTTGGTGAGGAGCCCTGCTTTACTTATTTAAACCGAGCAATTGTAAAAGGAATACAGGTGATAACGGCGAATAAAGTGATGTTTGCTCGCTATGGGAAATCGCTCCTTCGAATAGGGCAGGAATATGGTGTAAATGTTGGTTTTGAAGCAACGACTGCCGGCGGAGTGCCTATTATTAGAACGCTGAAGCAATTATTGCAAGTCAATCAAATTGAGAGAATTCAAGGCATCGTAAACGGAACGTCGAATTTTATTTTAACCGAAATGCGAAAACGCGGCCATTCTTTTGCTGAAGCACTGTTATTAGCTCAACGTAATGGTTTTGCAGAAGAAGATCCAACAAGTGATATAAGCGGCAAAGATGCATTTTGCAAAACAATGATTTTAAGTGAACTTGCATTTGGCCAGCAACCTAACTGGTCAGATGTTGAAGTAGAAGGTATTACAGAGATTACAGCCGATCAAGTGAAGGAAGCCGAGAAGCTGAACTTAAGATATAAACATGTAGCAGATATATACCGGGAAAATGGTGTGATTAAAGCAACCGTCAAACCAATATTAGTAGAAGAAGCAAATCCACTTTATTCGGTTGACGGTGTTGATAATGCAATTACCGTTGACACAAGCTTACTAGGGAGAGTTACCTTACAAGGACCAGGAGCAGGTAAACTTCCAACAGCAAGTGCTATGGTAGAAGATCTTGCTGATATTTTTACAGTGAAAAGGCAAGAACTTCAAACAGTATTCAAGTAGCTAAAGGAACGTGTGAATTGGCACACGTTTTTTTCTTTTATGGAATAATGACCACTTTCCTTGAGCAGACAAGGCTCAAAAGGACAATTAAGGGAAGAGAGGCATGCAACCTGTCCTTTAGAAAGGCTCAAAAGGACAAGTGAGGGAATAAAGGCATGCAACCTGTCCTTTAGAGAGGCTCAAAAGGACAAGTGAGGGAATAAAGGCATGCAACCTGTCCTTTAGAAAGGCTCAAAAGGACAAGTGAGGGAAGAGAGTGAGGTTAGTCTAAAAAGTGGATACGTAAAAATGAGATTTAGCTTATAATACAATCATCATTTAAAAGGACGTGTTC